>NZ_BAAASJ010000118.1:248258-273775 GCF_039532825.1 Streptomyces vastus | reverse complement strand
ATCGGTAAGTTGCCTGCGCGTCACGACCATCTTCCTATCGGATCCGCCCTCCGAGCGGACCCGAATCGGCAAGATGATCACGACATCACACAGGCTCTAGCGCGGTACAGTCCGGATCCCGCTCTCGACCTGCGGCACGCTTCCTGCGCGCAGGACGGCGACCAGTGCACGGGATCGTGCGGCGCCGATATGCAGGCGCTTGCGAAGTGTCTCCGCAGAGATCGGCCGCCGGTGGGTCTGCCAGTGCCGGGCATCTTCCGCCTGAGCTCGCTCGAGAAGATCACCGCCGCCGTCTCCCCAGATGCCTGGTTCGACTGGTTGGACGCAGCGCAGTCGCCCTCCAGTGGGACCGGAGCTGCCGCGCGGCAAGGTCGGCGCGTCGTCAGCGACGGCACGCATACCGTTGATGGCCTGCAGTAGGCCGGGGCCGATCTCGGCCCAGCCGATCAGCAGGAGCGGGCCCACGGCGTCGAAGGCCGCCCGCCCGTACGCGCCCACGAGCAGCGGTTCGGTGACGTTGAGGGCGAGGGTGAGCAGACTGGCCAAGAGCAGCAGTCTGCGGGCCGGGCGCAGCGTCTCCGGAGTAGCCCCATAGAGGGTGAGGTAGCGGATCGCCAGCAGCAGCGCCAGGACGGACAGATCCACGGCGGGTGCGACGAGTGGCGCCACCCAGGCGGACACCCCCAGCCGCAGGGCCAGCGTCCATACGTTGCCGAAGCCGAAGAGGAAGGCCAGGCCCACCACCGTCCCCGCGATCACGGTGACGGCACGGAAGGCCAATTGCTGCTCGCGCACGGTGCCCGGCCGCCCAGGCGTTACTCGGGGCTCAGACATCGTCGCCGACCCCGATCCGCTGGTGGGTTTCCTGGGCGCGTTCGGCGGCGGCGCTGGCTCCGTAGCGGCGCGGCATCTCCTGCGACGTCCAGCCGAGCAGCAGCATCAGGTCGCCGGTGTCGGCGCCGGCGCGCTTCCACTCATGGGCGAAGGTGTGCCGCCACCGGTGCGCATGCACCTTGGCCAGCCCGGCCGCGAGGCCCCGCCGCTTGAGCATGATCTTGATGCCGTTGGGGGCCAGCGGCCGGACCCCTCGCTCGGCCAGCCACAGATCCGGCAGGTCGGCCGCCTTGTGCTTGGCGCGGGCCCGCAGATAGCGGCTGACGGCCCGCGCGGTCTTCGGCCCGAACCGCACACGGCGGTCCTTGCTGCCCTTGCCGTGGTAGTGGACGGATTCCGTGGTCAGATCGATGTCGTCGAGCATCAGGTTGCCGACCTCGGACAGGCGCGCCCCGGTGTTGCAGTACAGGCGGATGATCGCCTCGTCCCGCAGCTGGACGAACTCCTTGCCCCGGCAGGTGCCGAGGACCTTCGTGGTCTCCTCGTCCCGGATGACCGGGACCAGCTTCTGCGGCATCTTCGGCTGCCTGACCCGCTCCATCGGCGACCGGTCGATCTCGCCCTCCTCCAGCAGCAGCCACTTGAAGAACTGCTGCAGCCCCTTGTGCTTGTTCAACGCCGTGGATGCCGACCGCGTCTCGATCATCCACGCCTGGAACGCCTCGACATGCGCCCTCGTGACCTCGAGCGGATCCTCGGCCGCGTCATCCGCGTCCGGATCCGGCGAGTACTCCCCCAGGTAGCGGCCCAACTGGGCGGCCGCCAGCAGATAGTTGTACCGGGTGGTCTCCGGATAGTTCCCCGACCGCAGTGAGCGATCCCAGTCCCGCAGGAACCCCGACCAGGTCGTCGACAGCCCCGCAGTGATCTTGTCCAGGTCCAGCAGCGGCATCCTCGCAAACCTCCGAGTAAAGGCGCCTATGAGCGGCGTGCTCAACCTCGAAGATCGGAAACGACCCATACGAAAAGGGCCCCCACAGGCTCTCGCCTGCGAAGACCCTTCACACCGTCGGGACGACAGGATTTGAACCTGCGACCCCTTGACCCCCAGTCAAGTGCGCTACCAAGCTGCGCCACGTCCCGATGCCCGCTGTGACCTGGGATTTCCCTGATCGAACGTGCATGGAAACAATACCGCACTCGGACCGGTGGTCGCGCACTCCTTTTGCGCCGGACGACGCCACTTGACCTCAACCTTGCTTGAGGTTGCACGATCGTCGGCATGACCAAAACAGCGGAACGGCGATACACGTACGAGGACCTCTCCGGGCTGCTGAGCCTGATGAGCGGGGACGAGAAGCACGGGCCCGCAGCCACGTCCACCCTAGACGCGCTCTGGGTGCTCTACGACCGGGTCCTGCGGGTCACGCCAGAGCGCGTGGACGATCCGGAGCGGGACCGGTTCCTGCTCTCCAAGGGACACGGCCCGATGGCGTACTACGCGGTGCTCGCCGCCAAGGGTTTTGTACCGGTGGAGTGGCTGCCGGGGTTCGGCTCGTACGCCTCGCCCCTCGGCCACCACCCCGACCGGGTGCTCGTGCCGGGCGCCGAGATCGGCAGCGGTTCGCTCGGGCACGGGCTGCCGATCGCGGTCGGGACGGCCTTGGGGCTGCGGGCCCAGGGGCTGCATGAGCCCGCCGTGTGGGTGCTGGTCGGGGACGCCGAACTGGACGAGGGCAGCAACCACGAGGCGATCGCGTACGCGGGGCCTGCCGGGCTCGACCGGCTGCACACCGTGGTGATCGACAACTCCTCCGCCAGCCATGCCCGGCCGGGCGGGATCGCCGCGCGGTTCGAGGCCGCGGGCTGGTCCGTCGAGGGCGTCGACGGCCGGGACCACGAGGCGCTGTACGAAGCGTTCAGCGCGCCGCATCCCGGTCGGCCTCGGGCGGTCATCGCCCAGGTCGAGCCCAAGTCCGCCTGAGCTTCAGATCCCTCAAGCCATACCCCTGGATGCCCCTGGATACCGCTGGATGCCGCTGGATACCTCAGCCACCACCAACTTCAGATCCCTCAATCAACACCGGAAGGGCAATTCCGTCATGGACACCATGCGTGACCGCTTCGCCCCCGTAGTCTCGCGGCTGCTCGACGAAGATCCGCGCGTCGCGGTAGTTCTCGCCGAGATCGGTATGGCTGATTTCAAAGAGACCCGGAGCCGGCATCCGGACCGGGTGATCAACGTCGGCATCCGTGAGCAGCTGCTGGTCGGAGCGGGTGCCGGCCTGGCACTGACCGGGCTACGACCCGTGGTGCACACCTTTGCGAGCTTCCTGATCGAGCGGCCCTTCGAGCAGGTCAAGCTGGATCTCGGGCATCAGGGCGTCGGCGCGGTGCTGGTCAGCGCTGCCGCGTCCTTCGATTGGCCCGCGGGCGGGTACACCCATATGGCACCCGGCGATGTGGCACTGCTCGACACACTCGACGGCTGGACCGTACATGTCCCTGGGCACCCGGACGAGGCCGAGACGCTGCTGCGGCACGCGGTCGCGGCGGGCGACGACAAGGTCTACGTACGGCTGTCGGTGCAGTCCAATGCGGAGGCCCTGCCGGTCGACGGGTCCCGGTTCCTGACAGTTCGCGAGGGGCGCGCCGGTGTCGTCCTCGCCGTCGGGCCGATGCTCGACGCGGTGCTAGCGGCCACCGATGGGCTCGATGTCACCGTGTTGTACGCGACGACCGTACGGCCCTTCGACGCGGCCGCGCTGCGCCGAGCCGCCGAGACGGCCGGCCCCGATGTCGTCCTCGTCGAGCCATACCTGGCCGGTACCTCGACCTCCGCCGCGAACGACGCCCTCGCGGACCTTCCGCACCGCGTACTCGGCCTCGGCGTCGGCCGCCGTGAGCTGCGCCGATACGGGCAGATCGACGAGCACGTGGCCGCACACGGGCTGGACGCGGCTTCCCTGCGGGAGCGGATCGGACAGTTCCTGAGGGCCGGAGCGGGCGCCCAGTCGTGATCCGTACCGGCAACTCCCTCAGTCGGCCGCCGGAAGGCCCAACTCCGGGTAGGACTCGAGAAGTCGGGACGGAGCGGCCTGGCGCCAGGAGTCCGCGAGGATGTCCCGCAGCTCGTCGTCGTCCTCAAGGGCGGCGAGCAGGACGCGCACCCAGGCGAAGCCCGCCTCATGGTCGGCGATCCAGAACTTCCCGGGCTCCGCCAGGACGAGTTCGTCGCGCTCCTCCTTCGGGCAGCGCACGGCGATGGACGTCTCCTCCTCCGGCAGGGTGGCGAACATCTTCCCCGCGACCCGGAAGGTGGGCATGCTCCACGCGATCTTCTCCGTCGTGTCCGGCAGGGAGAGGGCAATACGGCGTACATCTTCTGCGTCCGGCATGACTCGCACCGTAGCCAATCCCACTGACATTCACCTGCTCAGCCGAGTTCAAGCCAAGGCCAACGCCACTGCCCACCCAATTGATCTATCCGCGGCATCCAGCCGTATCCCTCCTCGGAACCCTCAAAAACGACCCGCGACCCGAGGAGTCAGGACTCTTACATGCCCGCACCGCATCTGGCCCTGCCGCCCACCGACCGCGTCCTGTCGCCACTCACCGGCTGGACGCGGGCGCACTGGGAGGCGCTCGCCGACCGGCAGTTGGAGGCGCTGGTTCCCTATGCGACGCCGGGCCTGGCGCAGTATCGGCTGCCTGGCAGAACCTCCTGGTCGGGTGTGGTGTCGGACGGGCTTGAAGGGTTTGCACGGTCATTTCTGCTGGCCTCTTTCCGGATCGCGGGAGCGCGCGGCGAGGTGGATCCCCGTCTCATAGAACGGTACGCGCGGGGTCTGACAACGGGCACGAACCGCGACAGCGGTGAGGCCTGGCCCGAACTGACCGACTGCTCCCAGCAGATGGCCGAGGCCGCCCTGATCGCCGTCGGACTGCACGAGACCCGCCCCTGGATCTGGGACCGTCTGGACGGCGAGGTGCGGGAGCGGGTCGTCGACTGGCTGTGGGGGTTCGTGGGCCGCCGTACCTGGGACAACCACTGGCGTCTGTACCAGGTGGTGGCCGAGCAGTTCCTGGCCTCGGTGGGCGCACCGTACCGGCAGGACGACATCGACGCCGGGCTCGACCGTATCGAGGACTGGTATGTCGGCAACGGCTGGTACAGCGACGGCGAGGGGCGCGCCTTCGACTACTACAACGGCTGGGCCATGCACCTGTACCCGCTGCTGTGGTCGCGGATGACGGGCGGCGAGGGCGGTGGCCGGGGCCGGGTCTACCGCGACCGGCTCGCCCAGTTCCTCGCCGTCTACCCGCAGTTCTTCGGCGCGGACGGCGCACCGGTGCTCCAGGGGCGCTCCCTGACGTACCGTTTCGCCACCACCACCCCGGTGTGGCTGGGCGCCCTCGCCGGCTGCACCCCGCTGGCGCCGGGGCTCACGCGCCGGCTGGCCTCCGGCGCGGTGAGCCACTTCGTGGAGCGCGGCGTGCCCGACGAGCGGGGGCTGCTTCCGCTCGGCTGGTACGGCACGTTCTTGCCGATGACGCAGCCGTACTCGGGGCCCGCGTCACCGTACTGGGCGAGCAAAGGTTTCCTCGGGCTGCTGCTGCCCGCGGACCACGCGGTGTGGACGGAGCGTGAACTGCCGCTCCCCGTCGAGGAGTCGGACCAGTACACCGCGCTCCCGGCGCCGGGCTGGCTGCTGCACGGCACGAAGCACGACGGCATCGTCCGCCTGGTCAACCACGGCAGCGACCACAACTCCCCCGACCGGCCTCCCGAGGACGATCCGCACTACGCGAAGTTCGGGTACTCCTCGGCCACCGCTCCCGAGTCGGGCGCGCACGCCTGGGAGCGCACCATGGACGGACACATCGCGCTCCTCGCCCCGGACGGCACCGCCTCCCGTCGGCGCCTGATCCTTCCGCTGCACTGCTCCGGACGTACAGCGGCGTCCCGCTACATCGCTCAACTGCCGGGCAGTGACACCGAGTTCCCGATCGAGACGACGAGTGTGCTGCGCGGTCCGTGGGAGATCCGCGTACACCGGGTGCGGGCTCCGGCCGGTGTGGCGGTGCGGGAGGGGGGTTACGCGGTCGCCGCCGAGGCCCGCCCCACGGCGGAGCGGGGCTCGGGATGGGCGCAGGCGCGGACCGCGGACGGGCTGACCAGTGTGGTCGTCGCGCTGCACGGCTGGGACGAGGACGCGGGCATCGCGCGCGAGGTGGAGGCCAACGCCCTGGGCCCGCATTCGGCGACACCGTACGTGCGGTGTGCGGCCGGTCGTCCGGGAGGCAGTGGTGTGTACGTCACGCTGCTCGCGCTGACCCGGGACGCCGTACACCCCCAGGCGCTGCGGGAGTCGGTGTCCTGCGCGGTGGAGGAGCACGAAGTCCGGATCACCTTCCCCGAAGGGGACACCGTCTCCGTATGAATGCCCCTCCTGCTGAAGGCTCCCGAGGCCTGAACGCCCCTCAGAACCCGCCGCTCTCCCGAAGCTCGATCCGCTCGACGAGTTCCGCCGCCATCGCCTTGATGGTGTCCAGGCCCGCCCTCCCCCAGGGCCTCGGCTCGATGTCCTCGACGCACACCGTGCCGAGCACGATGCCCGTGCGGTCGATGAGCGGGGCACCCAGATAGGAGCGGATGCCGATCTCGTCGACGACCGGATTCCCGGCGAACCGCGGATAGTCGCGGACGTCCTCCAGGGCCAGCGCCTTCCCCCGGACCACCACGTGGGGGCAGAAGCCGTGGTCGCGGGCCATGCGGCGACCGAACTGGTACTCCGTTCCGTCCGCGGCGACGATCACGGCCGGCCGCCCACCCGAGCCCGAGCCCGCCCCCGTGCCCGAGCCGGTGCCCATGCCGTCCGGAGTATGCAGCCCCGCGAAGAACTGCCCGTTCTCGTCAATGAAGTTGACCATCGCGTACGGTACCGCGGCGATCTCCGCGAGTCGGTCCGCGAAGGCGTCGAAGGCCGGCTCGGCCCGCTCCCCCAGACCGAGCCGGCGCAGCCGCCGCGTCCGGGCGGGGGCGTCCTTGTCCTCGGGGGTGAGCAGCAGCCGACCGGCCAGGCGCGGCGGGTCGTACCTCATGTGCGGGCTCCGTAACTGGGGGCGCGGGTGGGCGCGTGGGCGATCAGATGGCGGACGAGGGTCAACAGGGTCTGCACCCCTGAACTGGAGATCCGTGCGTCGCAGCGCACGATGGGGATCTCCGGGTCGAGGTCGATGGCCGCCCGCACCTCTTCCGGGTCATAGCGGTAGGCACCGTCGAACTCGTTGACGGCGACGATGAATCCCAGGCCGCGCTGCTCGAAGAAGTCGACGGCGGCGAAGCATTCCTCCAGGCGGCGGGTGTCGGCGAGGATGACCGCGCCGAGTGCGCCCTCGCAGAGTTCGTCCCACATGAACCAGAACCGCTCCTGTCCGGGCGTACCGAACAGGTAAAGCACATGTTCCGGGTCGAGCGTGATACGCCCGAAGTCCATCGCGACGGTCGTCTCGACCTTGTTCTCGATGCCGTCGAGGTTGTCGGTCGAGGCGCTGGCCGTGGTGAGCAACTCCTCCGTACTCAGCGGCGCGATCTCGCTCACCGCGCCGACAAAGGTGGTCTTGCCTACCCCGAACCCTCCCGCCACCAGGATCTTCAGTGCGGTGGGAAAGGGGTCAGAGCTGTCGTCGTAGTCCATCGAGCACTGCCTCCAGAAGAGACCTGTCAGTCGGGATGTGGTGGAAGGCCGGGGGCTTCGTCGTCAGCGCCCCGCAGTCGACGAGGTCGGCCAGCAGCACCTTGGTGACCGCCGCCGGCAGCTTGAGATGTGCGGCCACCTCGGCGACCGAGACGGGCACCCGGCACAGTTCGAGCGCCTGGTTGTGCTCGGGGCCGAGGTAGCCGAGCGGGGTTGCTCCGGTGGCCCGCATCTGCGACAGAAGATCGAGCGCGGTACTGGGCCGGGTACGGCCGTTGCTGACCGTGTAGGGGCGTACGAGGCGTCCGGCCGCGTCATCGAGCCAGGGCCCGTCCCCGGCCGCGGTCACGCTCAAGGCCTCATCGCCGAGGGTTCGACGGCGGACTGCCTGGGCGCGGTCATCAGATACGGGCGGACGCTCTTGACCAGCATCGCCATCTCGTATCCGAGCACGGCCGCGTCGGCCTCGCGTCCGGCGAGTACGGCGAGACAGGTGCCGGAGCCCGCGGTGGACACGAACAGCAGGGTGGAGTCGAGTTCGACGACAACCTGCCGTACGTCACCCCCGTCCCCGAAGCGGACGCCCGCGCTGCGTCCCAGGGAGTACAGCCCGGAGGCGAGGGCCGCCATGTGGTCGGCACTGTCGGGGTCGAGGCCATGGACCGACTTCACCAACCCGTCGCAGGAGAGCAGCACCGCGCTTCTGGTGTGCGGGACGCGCTGCACCAGGCCGCTCATCAGCCAGTCGAGATCGGATACATGGGCCGTCGGCACATCGCTCGCCATGGGGGATCGACTCCTTGAAGTACGTACGTCGGTGGGAGCGGAGGTGTGGGTGGGCAGAGAAGTGGGGGTGTGGGTGGGGGTGACGTTGATCATCCGGCTGATGTGCTCCCGTCGTGCCGGGCGGTGAAGTCCGTGAATTCGGTGAAGTCGCGAGAGGGCGCGGGCGCCGGCTCGCGCGGGGCGTGCGCCTCGGGTGATTCGTGCGTGTCGCCGTGCGCCGTCTCCCTGCGCGCCGCGTCCCGCTGCTGGGCCTCGGCGAGCCCGATGCCCCGCTGAAAGGCCGCCATCAGGCCGGGGTCGTGACCGACTAGGAAGTCGGACTCCGGGCGGGGCAGGGGTCCCTCGCGCAGCTCGGGCACGATGTGCTCCTGGGCGCGCCGTCTGGGCAGTTGGGGCTTGCCCATGGTGCCGCGCACCGCGCCGCCCCGCACCGTCGGCGAGGTGACCGCCTTCGCGACGTTCTCGATCACGACCCGCCGGTCGTCGGAGCGGATGCCGGGCAGCGCCTCCGCCGGATTGGGCCGCGCCTCGGCGCCCCGCACCGGAAGCGGCACCGAACGGCTGCCACTCGCCACCGTCGCCCCGGCCGACGCGCCATCCTGCGGCTGCTGTGACGCCGTGTCGCCGCTCTCGCCCAAGTGCCCGCGCGCCAGCATCTCCTGACGAGCAGTCGCTTCCTGACGCACCGTCGCTTCCTGACGCACCGTCGCTTCCTGACGCTGCCCATGCGATACGTCGCCGGGGGAGCCCGGAGCGACCCCCTGCACCGGAACGGTCGTGCCCGGAACCGGGACCTCCGCTCCACGAGCCGAAACGCCATGAGGAGCCGCCGTCCCCTGCCGGGGCTTCCCCTGGACCGGAACGCCCTCGGCCGGCGTACCGGTTTCCGACACCACCGTCCGCGACCGCCCAACCCCTGGCTGCCCTGCTCCCGACTTCCCCGCCCCCGACTGCTCCGGTTCCGCGCCGAGGAGCGCCTGCGGCATGACGAGCACGGCCTGGATGCCGCCGTAGATATTGGTCTGGAGCCGGACCGCGATGCCGTGCCGACGCGCGAGTTGCGAGACCACGAACAGCCCGATGCGTCCGTCCTGCAGCAGGCTCGCCACGTTCACCTGGTCCGGGTCGGCGAGCAGGGCGTTCATCTTGTGCTGTTCGCCGGGTGGCATGCCGAGCCCGCGGTCCTCGACCTCGACGGCGAGTCCCGAGGTGACGAGGTTGGCGCGCAGCAGGACCTGCGTCTGCGGGGCCGAGAACACCGTGGCGTTCTCGACGAGCTCGGCCAGCAGATGGATCACATCGGCGACGGCATGACCGCGCACGGTGCCTTCGACCGGCGGCACGAGCTTCACCCGCGAGTACTGCTCGACCTCGGCGGTGGCGGAGCGCAGCACCTCGGTCATGGAGACCGGGTTGCTCCACTGACGACGGGACACGGCGCCCCCGAGTACGGCGAGGTTCTCGGCGTGGCGGCGGATACGGGTGGCGAGGTGGTCGACGTGGAAAAGGCCCTTGAGCAGGTCAGGGTCCTCGATCTCGTTCTCCAGCTCGTCCAGGATCGAGATCTCGCGCTGCACGAGGGACTGAAGCCGCCGGGCCAGATTGACGAAGACCTCGAGCTTTTGCTCGCTGCCCGCCTGGCTGGACAGCCGTGAGGCCTGGACGACCGCGCTGACGGCGCCATCGTGGGCGCGCGCGAGGTCGTCGGCGAGCAGGTCGAACTCGTCGGCGTCCTGGGCGAGTTCGCGGCGCTTGCGACGCGCCGGCGGCCCGTCGCCCCGTCGCAAGGCCTCGACCAGGCCGCGAATTTCGGCCTGGTCACGGGCACTGGCGCCGCGCAGCGTACCGACCCGCTCGCGTACGGACCTGGCGGCGCGGTCGGCGGCCACGGCGGCGATCACGATGCCCGCGAGGGTGACCGCGACGGCTCCGCCGAGGACGATCCACAGGGTGAGGCTGGGCCTGGCCATGGTCGAGCGGACGGTGAACAGCACGGCGGCGCTGGCGCTGAGGGCCACCGCGATGGGTGGCAGGACCGCGAGACGCAGGAGCTGGGGCCGTATATGGGTCTCGGGCAGCGAGGGGGCGGTACGGGCGACCGGTCGCCCGTGGCGCCCGCCCTCGCGGCGGTCAGCGCGTGCGGCCGGTGCGCGAAGGTGAGACATCGACGTCCTCGTACTGGATATGTCGGGGCCGTGGCGGCTCCCGCGGATCTGCGAGTCGGGCATGCGCCATCGCGGTGCCGTGTTCGCGCACGCCGAAAGTCCGGCCCTGCGTCGCACGGCGGCCACTCACAGTAGTCACCAGCGCATCACACTCGGTGGGCAGTTGACAAAGTCCGGCGGGCATCGTCCCGCTCTGGTATGAGCGTTCGTACGACAGACCGATAAGCCACTCGCACGTGCGTTCCCGTGCACGATCGGATCGATCAGACCTGGTCAGAACCGGTCATCGAAAAAGAGTGAGGGCCGAGGAGCAGTGTGCTCCTCGGCCCTCGCCGACCGTCTTCGCTTACGTCCCGATCACCCGGCCGGGACCGTTTCCGG
Source organism: Streptomyces vastus (assembly GCF_039532825.1). NCBI lineage: Bacteria > Bacillati > Actinomycetota > Actinomycetes > Kitasatosporales > Streptomycetaceae > Streptomyces > Streptomyces vastus. The sequence goes on along the minus strand of NZ_BAAASJ010000118.1, from coordinate 262,908 downwards.
CTCTCCGGTGTCCTCCGCGGTGTTACCCCGCGTATCAGCGACCGTCTTTTCCAGGACGGGCCAGCCACCGGCCGGCGTGAGCGCCACGCCGCGCCACCAGGGCTCGGACGGCACGGTCTCGGCAGTGGGCTCGAAGGGCTCGCCGGGCCGGGGCAGCGCGATCCGCGCACCGGCCGCGTGGGCGGCGGTGATCGTCCCCTCGCCGGGCTCGGCCCAGGGGTGCGTCGCAAGGTTGAAGGTGGCCCAGTGGATCGGCAGCATCACGCCGCTGGGCGTCTCGCCCTGGAGATCCAGGTGGGCGCGCATGCCCTCCTCTGGCGTCATGTGAATGTCGGGCCAGAAATCGGAATAGGCGCCGATCTGGATCATCGTGGCGTCGAAGGGGCCGTGCTCGGCGCCGATGTCCTTGAATCCGGCGAAATAACCGGTGTCACCGCTGTGATAAATGCGGTGCTCATCACCCGCAACGGCCCACGAGGCCCAGAGGGTGTGCTGGGTGTTGCGCAGGCCGCGCCCGCAGAAGTGGCGGGCGGGCGTGGCGGTCAGGGAGATACCGCCGACCTTCGCCGTCTCGTTCCAGTCCAGTTCGCGCAACCGGTCCGCCGAGACGCCCCAGTGCTCCAGGTGGGCGCCGACGCCGAGGGGCACCGCGAACACCGTGTCCGTGTCGGCCAGGGCCTTGATGGTGGGCAGGTCGAGGTGGTCGTAGTGATCGTGCGAGATGACGACCACGTCGACCGGGCCCAGCGCCGCCAACGGCAGGGGCACGGGGTGCAACCGCTTGGGCCCGGCGAAGGCGAACGGGGAGCAGCGCTCGCCCCAGACGGGGTCGAAGAGCACTCGGTGGCCGTCGATCTCGGCGAGCACGCTGGAGTGCCCCATCCACGTCAGGCGCAGTCCGTGGGCCGGGGGCCTGGCGAGGTCGGCGAGGGTCGTGGCGTGCACCGGCACCGTCCCCGCCGGGGCGCGGCGAACCCGCTCTTCCTTGCGGAAGAAGGCCTGCGCGAACTCGCGCATGGCACCGTCGGGCCGGGGGGCACCCTCCGGATTCCGGAAGACGCCGTCCGCGAAGTTCGGCGATCTGCGGATGCGCTCCATGCGCTCACCGCTCGGATCCGCGCCGAAGGCGGCGGGCCGCAGAGCACGGAGCCCGGAGCTCAGGGGACGGAAACCGGTCACGGCACCTCCAGGTGGAGTCGGTCTGACATTCCATTATGGTCGCCGCCACTGACAGCGCCGGGTCGGGCATATGACAGGGCGGTGTCCGCGCCGTACACGGCGAAATCCGCCACGTACGGCGTCGGCCCCGTACTGAAGATCCATTCAGCACGTTGACAGAGCCGCTCAACCATTTCGATACTGACTGGCTATTCAGCAATGACAGGCACCGACCGGCACCGGAACACTCTGGGCCCCGGTCCCACGCTGCTCAACGCTCCGACTCCGCTCCCTGTTCCCTGCGTTCCCTGCGTTCCCTGTTCTCTGCGCTCCCCGCTCCCGATTCCCCGTTCCCGAGGAGACCCCCTTGACCACCCCTGAGAGCAGTCCCTTGATGACGCTCACCTGGACCGACCACGTCACCGGCCGCCAGGGGCACCTGGTCGTGGACCGGCTGGTGCGCGGAGTTTCCAGCGGCGGGCTGCGGATGCGGGCGGGCTGCACGCTGGACGAGGTCGCCGGCCTCGCGCGTGGCATGACCATGAAAGAGGCACTGCACTACAACCCCGAGGGCCGCTACATCCCGCTGGGCGGCGCGAAGGGCGGCATCGACTGCCATCCCCAGGACCCCGAGGCGTACGGGGTGCTCGTGCGCTATCTGCGTGCCATGCGCCCGTACATCGAGAGCTTCTGGACCACCGGCGAGGACCTCGGCCTCACCCAGGACCTCGTCGACCGGGCCGCGGCGCAGGCGGGGCTCGTGTCGTCGATTCAGGCCGTGTATCCACTGCTCGACGACGAGGCCGCTGCCCGGCGGCGGCTGGCGGACGCGTTCGCGGTCGAGGTGGACGGCATCGGGCTCGATGAACTGGTCGGCGGCTGCGGAGTCGCCGAGTCGGTGTTCGCGGCCCTGGACCGGGCCGGGGTGGCGTACCCGGGGACGCGCGTCGCCGTGCAGGGCCTGGGCACCATGGGCGGCGCCACCGCCCGGTTCCTCACGCGCGCGGGGCTCAACGTGGTGGCCGTCGCCGACGTGAAGGGTACGATCGCCAACCCGGCGGGACTCGACGTCGAGGCGCTGATCGCCGCCCGGGACGCGTACGGCACCGTCGACCGCTCGGCGCTACGGTCGGGCGACCTCGAACTGCCGGGCGACGCCTGGCTGTCCGCCGAGGCGGAGGTGCTGGTGCCGGCGGCGGTCTCGTACGCGATCGGCACGGCCAACCAGGCGCGGATCACGGCTCGTTGGATCGTCGAGGCCGCGAACATGCCCGTGCTGCCCGAGGCGGAGGCACTGCTCGCCGCGCGCGGTGTCACCGTCCTGCCGGACGTCGTCGTCAACTCCGGGACCAACGCCTGGTGGTGGTGGACCCTGTTCGGCGACATCGGGGCCGACGCGGAGGAGGCGTTCGCATACACGCGACGCTCCATGCGGGCCCTGATCGACCAGATGCTCACGCGCGCGGAGGTCGATGGCACGACACCGCGGGCGGCCGCCCACGCGATCGTCGCGGACCGGCTGCCGCTGATTTCGGAACGGTTCGGGTGGTATCGGTGACGCCGACCGCCTTGTCCGACCCCGTGTGTAGGGTTGCGGGCGTGGCCAGGGTTCGGTTGAGCGTTCAGGAGCGGCGGGAGGAGTTGCTGCGGGCCACGGTCGAGCAGATCGAGGCGCGGGGCGTCGCGGCCGTACGGATCGCCGACGTGGCCGCCGCGCTGGGGGTCAGCAACGCGCTGGTGCTGTATCACTTCTCGACGAAGGAGAAACTGGTCGCCGCCGCGTTCGCCTACGCGGCCGAGGGCGACCTGGCGCATCTGCGCAAGCTCCTCGCTCGCCGCACCACGGCGCTGCGCCGCCTGCGGGCCGCCGTCCGCTGGTACGCGTCCACTGGCCAGGCCAAGGGGTGGCGACTGTGGATCGAGGGCTGGTCGGCGTCCCTGCGCGAGCCCGCGCTACGGGACGTCGCGCGAGACCTCGACCGCCAGTGGAAGGCCGCGCTGACGGAGGTCATCGCGGAGGGTGTGGCTGCCGGTGAGTTCCAGTGCCCGTCTCCCATGGATACGGCTCTGCGCCTCACCGCGCTTCTGGACGGCCTGGCTGTCCAGATGACGGCGTATGAGGGCGCAGTGTCTCGAGCCCGCACGCAGCAGTGGGCGGATGAGGCCTTGGCCCAGGAACTGGGCCTTCAGGGGTCGTGAGTTCGGTTCGCGGGCGAGTGCGGGTTCGTTGTGGCTGGTCGCGCCCCGCGGCGGAGCCGCTGATGTCACAGCCCCGCGCCCCTGGGGTGCGTGGTGGGCCCGGGCTTGCTCGGGGCTCGGGGTTGCCCGGGGTGCCGGGAGTCGCAGGCTTTGGTCTTTCAGGGGCGCGGGGCTGTGTCGATTTGCGGCTCCGCCGCGGGGCGCGACCAGCCACGACGCACCCGCAGCCGCGACACGCAGTGTCACCCCCCACCCCCTGGCGGGGCGCCTGGGGGCGCAGCCCCCAGTTTCGGGAAGGGGCGGGGCTGGGGAAAAGAACCCCTCAAACAGCAGAACGCATCCGCAACTTGATGTCATCCGGCGAAAGGCTCCCCTTGGCCACCACCCGATCCCCCGACGACTCCCCCCGAAGCCGCCGCCCAATCCACGGCACCAGGTACTCCCGAGCCCAGTGAATGTCATCCCGCCGCACCTCCAGCGTGCCGCGCGGCGGCAGCGGCGGCCACGGCTGGTCCGGATCCGCAGGGACCGGTACCCCAAGAACCTGCCCGGCGCGGAGTGCAACCCGGGTGTGTCCCTCCGGCGACAGATGCAGCCGGTCGTCGTCCCAGGCCCGCCGATCCTGAATGGTCTTCAGCGACCACAGGTCGAGCACAGGACACCCGTACCGATCGGCAATCGCCCGCACATGCCCGTTGTACGTAGCGATCTTGCCGCGCAAGTGCTTGAGCACAGGCACACCACGGGTGTCGAAGCCGGTCGTCACAAGCACCGTGCCGACAGCCGACGTGAGCTCGGCGACGGCACACTCAAAGCGAGAAGCGACCTCGTCGGGATCGGTCCCCGGCCGAAGGATGTCGTTACCGCCCGCGGAAAAGGAAACCAGGTCCGGCGCCAGCTCCTTCGCGCGCGAAAGCTGGTCCTCGACGATCTGGTCGAGCAGTTTCCCCCGGACGGCGAGGTTGGTGTAGCCGAAGTCGCCCTCAGGCCGCCGGTCGGCGAGCAGCACCGCGAACCGGTCGGCCCATCCGACGAACGCCCCGTCGGGGCCGGGGTCGCCGACGCCCTCGGTGAAGCTGTCCCCCACCGCCACGTACGACCCGATCACTGATCTGCTGAGTTTCTTCGAATCGTCTGCCACATCGACCCATGATTCACCTTGAGATGTGAGCTACGCGACCGTAGGAAAGGGTTGACGGACGGTGAGATAAGCCACGCGTAAAGTCCCGGTCAACTCGGAATACGGAGCTCCCACACCCGGAAGTCCGCGATCCGGAAATGGCTCCACACGGTCCGGAACGCGAAGTGCCCGCTCGTGTACGGCTCCGGGTCGGCGTAGTCGAAGACGAGCCGCCCGTTGTTCCACCACTGGACGATCGCGCCGTGCGAGACGATCCGGACGCGGTGGGGGCGGTTCGCCACGAGCAGGGGCTCGGTGTAGTCGTGGATCAGCGGCCGGACGTCGGCCTGGCCCACGTAACGGCGCAGCCGCGTGGTCGTGTTGTAGTTCGCACCGTAGCCCGAGTAGTACGTCTTGAGGTAGTCGTACTCGTCGAGGGCGCCGCCGCGTTCGGTGGCGAAGAGGTCGTCCGGGGAGCGGACGTCGACGGCGTTCCAGAAGTTGTTGAGGTCCGACACCCGGTCGTTGACACCGCCCGCGGAGACCGGTGTGGCCGTGTACTCGATGACGTACGGTCCCACGAGCTTCCGCTTGAACCAGACCGTGGCGCCGCCGGGCACATCGATCTCCATGACCCCACGGGACGCGGTGACACTGCCGCCGTCCTGCAACTCCGTTGCCCACTGCCCCAGTCCGTGCCGGAAGCCGTCGCGGGCGATGAGCCGTCCTCGACGGAGGCGCGCCGACGCGCTCGCAGTGTGCGCGGAGCCCAGGGCCGCGAGGGCGGCACCGGCGGCCAGGGCTCCGAAGGCTCTGCGGGTCGTCATGAAGCGTCTCCTTGGCTGGCGTACGACGGGTCGTGCCGATCTCATGTTGTGCTGATCTGACGCCTGTACTGATCTGACAGACAGGCAGAAAGCGCTTGCTCTCTCAGATCCTGACCGCCAGCCGTCCTCCCTGTCGACCCCGGAACAAGCCGAAGGCCGGACCCGGGGATCAGGGGTCCGGCCTTCGGCGCGAGAGGAGACGCGATCCGCCCGCGCAGTGCGCTGGTGACGTCAGACGGAGACGCCGTGCGAGCGCAGGAACGCCAGCGGGTCCACGTCCGATCCGTAGTCCGGCGTGGTGCGGATTTCGAAGTGCAGATGCGGACCGGTGACGTTGCCGGTCGCGCCGGAGAGGCCGACCTGCTGACCCGCGGTCACAGACTGCCCCTGCGAGACGGAAAGGGACGAAAGGTGGGCGTACTGGGCATAGTGGCCGTCACTGAGCTTGATGACGACCTGGTTGCCGTACGCGCCGCCCCAGCCTGCGGAGACGACCGTGCCCGCACCCACGGCCTTGAGCGAAGTGCCGGTCGCGGCGGCGAAGTCGACACCGGTGTGGTAGCCGCTGGACCACATGCCACCCGACATCCGGTACGGGGTGCTGACGGTCGCACCCTCGACCGGCATGGTGAAGCCGCTCGAACTGCTGGGCGCCTCGGCCGCCTTGGCAGGCGCAGCCTTCTTCGCGGATACCTGGGGCGCCTCGGCCGCCTTGGGGGCCTTGACCTCGTTGGCGCCGGAAGGCGCGGCGGCCCTCTTGCCGATGGTCAGCTTCTGGCCCGGGTGAATGAGCCCCGGGTCACTTCCGACGACCTGACGGTTGTCCTGGTAGAGCTTCTTCCAGCCACCGCTGACATTCTGTTCGCCGGCGATCTTCGAGAGAGAATCGCCCGCCTTCACTTCGTACGTCCTGGTCGCGGCCTTCTTCTGCGCGGCGACCGGAGCGGACTCAACAGCCTTCTGGGAAACGGATTCGGCCTTATTGGAAACAGACGCGGGCGCGTTCTGCGGAGTAGCGGCCTGTGCGCCGGCCGCTCCCAGCAAAGGCAGCGCGAGAGCGGCGCCACCGGTCGAGGCAACGGCTATCGAGCGGGTGAAACGCGCGGACTTCGGGCGGCGGTGCTTACCCTTCGCGGGCATGGCGAATTCCTCTCCGGCGCCTACGAGGTGAGCTGTCGGGTGCGAGCTGGAGATGCCCGGCCACGCTTTCGCGCAGCTTTACCCCAAGCCTGTTCCGGAGACCGGAACAGGCGTTGTACCTGTGGGTCCCCCGCTCCTGCCGTGTACGGATCGGTGTGCGGATTACGGGCGGCGGCAGGATTAGGCGTCCGCCCGGATTGGTGGTGAACGTAAGCGACTAAGACGGACAGGGACAAGCTTTGGGTTCCCTATGTGCCCCATTCTCTTGATCCTTGACCGAAATCGCCGTCACACTCCGTGAATCACCGGTCTCCCGCCTTCTCGAAATCCCCTGTAAACACGCTTGAATTACGTGAACATGGCGACAGCGGACTGTCACGAATATGACGCTGCTCACGCATCACGGATTCAGGAGTAACTATTCCAGAGCGAGTTGGAATGAAGGCGCTCTAATACGGACACAACTCTCAGATGCGACGCAGGCGGAAAACTGCCGCATCAAGGTCGCCGCGCAAGCCGGTCCTCAGCCCGTGATGCAACAACACCGCACCTCTGCACACTTCGCCCGTTTCGAGGCATTCGTACACCGCCGCCGGGTCGAGTCCCCGCAGCCGTACGGGCGCCACGGGTTCGCCGTAATGCTGAGCCTGGAGCCAGGCAAGGACCACGGCCTGGTCCTCGTGGACGTACTGCACGGCACTCAGCCCGCCCTCCGGCGCCCGCAGCCGGTAGAGGTCGCCCCGCTGCACGACGGGCCGGATCTCCTTGTAGAGGGCCACCCAGTCCCGCGCCTCGGCGAGTTCCTCGTCACTCCACTCGGCCAGGTCGCCACCGACCCCGAGCACTCCGGCCATGGAGCTCACAAAGCGGAAACGCAGCGAACTCACGCGTCCGTTGAGCTGATTGTTCGGGCTGTCGGTGACCCAGGCGGCCATGGCCCGCGCCGGGTGGATCTGGCTGAAGCCGTGCTGGATGGCGAGCCGGTCGAGCGGATCGGTGTTGTCCGAGGTCCACACCTGGTCCGTACGCGCCATGACGCCGAGATCGATCCGGCCGCCACCGCCGGAGCAGGACTCGAAGGCGACACCGGGGTGCGCGGCCCGCAGCCGGTCCAACAGGCCGTACAGGGCGTGCACATGGTCGACCCACAGCCGCTGCGGATACGCCTCACCGGGCCAGCCGGCGTCCGTGAAGCAGCGGTTGAAGTCCCACTTCACATAGTCGATCGGGGCACTGGAGAGCAGGCCGTGAAGCTGCTCCCACAGATACTCCTGGACGTCTTCGCGCGCGAGGTTCAGTACGAGCTGATTGCGGAGCTCTGTCTTCTTTCGTCCTGGTTGATACTGAATCCAGGCAGGATGCGTCTGATACAACTCACTATCCGCATTGACCATTTCCGGCTCGACCCAGATCCCGAACTGCATGCCGAGGGCGTGCACTTCGTCCGCCAGCGGCTTGAGCCCGGCCGGGAAGCGGTCGGGGTTGGGCGTCCAGTCCCCAAGCCCGGCCCGGTCGCTGGTCCGCTTCCCGAACCAGCCGTCGTCGACCACGAAGAGTTCCACGCCCATCGCCGCGGCCCGCCGGGCGAGCGCCCGCTGCTGCTCCTCGGAGATGTCGAACTCCGTGGCCTCCCAGGAGTTGTAGAGCACGGGTCTGTCCTGGTCCGCGTCCGGGATCACATACGTCCGCTGGTACGCGTGCCAGGCCCGGCTCGCCCCGCCGAAGCCGCCATCGCTCCACAGGCCCGCGAAGACCGGCGTGACAAAGCTCTCCCCCGGCTCCAGCCGCACCAGGCCGGAGTCGTCATACCCGGCGCCGCCGGTGATCTGCACGCGCGCGTCCGGGAGTTGGGCCACAGCGATCCGCCACGAACCGGACCAGGCGAGCGCGCACCCGTACACCTCGCCGTGCTCCTCGGTCGCCGCACCCCCGACGTCCAGTGCGACCCACGGCAGATGCTGATGCCCCGTGTGCCCGCGCCGGCTGCCGATGACCTGCTCACCGTAGGTGAGGTCCGTTCGTACGAGCTGAGACTCGGCCGCCCAGCGCCCGTGCGTCTGGGACAGACGCCAGCCCTCGCGCTCCGGCAGCGTCCAGGTCGCGGAGTCGGCGCGCAGGACCTCCAGGGTGGGCCCTTCGTTGGCGAGGGTCACCCAGCGCTCGACGACGTCGGAGCCGGGATGCATCCGGTAGTGCAGCGTGATGCCGAGCCCGGAGTCGGAGAACCGCAGCCGCAGCTCGACCCCATCCGATTCATCGGATTCATCCACTTCGTATGCCTCGAAGCACCACTCCGTGCCGCGTCGCTCGTCCGTGCGCACGGACAGCGCAGGCCGTACGAAACGAGGGCCGCCCTCGACCGGGTACTCCTCGTGCCCGTCGAGCTGGGACTCGAAGCCCCGGTAGTCAGGCCCGGGACGGGCGGCCAGTGCCTCGGCGTCCGCAAGCGCGATGCGCGGCCCCCAGTGCAGATGCAGCAGCTCGTCCTGGTCCGTGAGCCGCAGGGCATAACTGCTTGTGGGCCCCGAAAGCAGCCACGTACGACCGTCTTTGCCGATCTCCACCATCAAGTCCTCACAGATCCGAACAAGCTCGCTCAAGCACAACATCATCGCAGGCGTCCGCACCGCGCCGGCACCGCCTGTGGACGTGGCACCGGCACCGCCTGTGGACAACTGATTGGCCCACGAATGCATGTCGTATCGTCGAGAGGCGCCCTGCCGACAACAGCGTCGGCCGCCGACTGGGAGGAGCCCCCGTGACGCAGCAGGTCCCGTCGACCGAGCCCGAGCTGACCGGAGTGCGCAACTTCCGCGATGTGGGCGGCCTGCCGACCGAGGACGGCCGACGCGTGGCGCCCGGACTGCTCTTCCGCAGCGGCCATCTTGCGCACGCGACCGAGGAGGACGCCGCGTTCCTCGCCTCGCTGGGCCTGCACACGATCTTCGACTTCCGCAACGAGGCGGACAAGAAGCTGGAAGGTCCGGACATCGAGCTGCCGGGCGTGCGGAATGTGAACCTGCCGCTGACCGATCCGGCACACGGCGCCGAGTTCTGGACAATGGTCCGCGACGGCGACCTGGACCAACTGCGCATGATCCTCGCGGACGGCAAGGCGGCAAACCGGATGATCAGGTCCTACCGCTCGATCATCAAGGAGCGCACTCCCGAGCACTCGCGGGTGCTGCACGCGATGGCCGAGGACAGCGTGCCCGCGCTGATGCACTGCGCGGCGGGCAAGGACCGCGCGGGCCTGTCCGTAGCGATCACGCTCCTCACCCTCGGCGTCGAGCGCGAGGCCATCGTCGCGGACTACCTGAAGTCGAACGCCCCCCACCGCCGTTACAAGGTGCGCCGCAGCGGCTCCGCGTCCTCGGCGTACTCCCCTGAGGTGATGGAGCTGCTCAGCCCGCTCTTCGACGCACGCGCCGAGTACCTCGCGGCGGCGTTCGACACGATCGAGGAGACCTGGGGTGACGTCGAAACCTACCTGGAAGAAGGCCTTCGGGTGACCCCGAAGACGCGGGAGCGGCTGCGGGAGCGTTTCCTCGACTGACCCGCCAAGCCACCTGCCCGTCCGTCCGCTGCCCCGATGCCTCCTGGTCTGCCTACTGGTTCTGCGCGCCGAGCGTGAAAAGCAGGTAGATGAAGGCGGCGAAGAGGTGCCCGACGGCCACGTAGATGATGAGCCGCACCCACAGACCACGGGGGAACTTCTCTTCCATGTCCCTCATGAGGTCGCTCCTGGGGTCGTCGGGCCGAGGCACAGCGCGGCCGTGGGGCTCTGCAGCAGGGTGTGTACGAAGAGCAGTTCGGCACCGTCCCGGTCCGCGGCGGCGATCCGGTGCGGGGTCAGCGAGTCGAAGTGCGCGCTGTCTCCGGGCGCGAGCGCATGCGCGGTGTCTCCCAGCCGCAGACGCAGCCGTCCCTTGAGGACGTACAGCCACTCCTCGCCGGGGTGGACGCGCACGATGTCGCCCTGCGCTCCGTACGGGACGTGTACGCGAAGGGACTGCATGCCGCGCCCTGCCGCGCCGGCCTGCCAGTACGTCCAGCCGCCCGCCTGCGTGGGCTCCATGTCGGCGGCGCGGACGACCGCGTCCCGTTCGGGGACCGTCTCGCCGAGCAGCTCCGAGACCGTCGTACCGTACGTACGGGCGAGCGCGAGCAGCATCGGCAGCGAAGGCTGGCGCCGCCCGGTCTCCAGACGGGAGAGATGGGCGGGCGACAGTCCGACGGCGCGGGCCGCGGCCTCCAGGGTGAGTGAGGCGCGGCGCCGCAGGTCACGCAGTTGCGGCGCGACGGCGGGCAACTCGGCGGACGGCTCTTCGGCCGCCCCCGGCTCGGTGGGGCTCATGTCTCCATTCAGCCGGAGCTTTGCCTCACGGGCAAACTTCTTGCCTTAGAGGCAAAGACTCAGACTGCACCGGAGGCGGTGTGACACCCCTACCTGTTGGCTACCGCCTGCTTCACGAGTGTCTTGCCGAAGTCCCACATCAGCCCGCCGCCGTTGTGCGCGTCGTCCATCACGTCGGTGAAGGCGTCCACGAAACGGTCCACGTCCCGCTCGCCGATGATCAGTGGCGGAATCAGCTTTATCACCTCCAGGTGATCGCCCGAGACCTGCGTGAGGATCCGATGCCGCTGGAGCAGCGGTACGACCACCATCTGCGCGAACAGCCCCTTGCGTGCCGCCTGCAGCATGGTCCAACGGCTCCGCAGCTTCAGCGACTTGGGCCTGCCGAACTCGATGCCGATCATCAGCCCCCGGCCGCGTACCTCACTGAGCAGCTCGTACTTGTCCACGAGCGCCGCGAGCCGGGACTTCAACTCCTCTCCCATGGCACGGGCGTTCGCGACGATCTGCTCGTTCTCCATCACGGAGAGCACGGCGAGGCCGGCCGCCATGGCCTGTGCGTTGGCGCCGAAGCTCGCGGAGTGCACGAGGACGCGGTCCATCGACGAGTAGACCTTCTTGAAGATCCAGTCCCTGCCGAGGGTCGCGCCCACGGGCACATAGCCGCCGGACAGTGCCTTCGCCACACACACCAGGTCGGGCTCGACGCCGCTTTCATGCTGGTAGGCATAGAAGTCCCCGGTCCGTCCGAGGCCCGTCTGCACCTCGTCCGCGATGAGCAGCGCCTTGTGCCGGTGCAGCAGGTCCTGGGCGGCGCGCAGGTATCCGGGCGGCGGCTCGTGCACGCCCTTGCCCTGGATCGGCTCGACGATCAGCCCGGCGACGTCGCCCTTCCTCAACTCCCTTTCCAGTGCGTCCAGGTCGCCGAGCGGCACCGCGGTGTCGGGCAGCAGCGGTGCGAAGCCGTCTCGGAACCCGGACTCGCCGTTCACGGACAGCGAGCCGGTGGTCAGCCCGTGGAAGGCGTGCGCGCAGTAGAGAACGCGCGGTTTCCCGGTCGCGTACCGGGCGAACTTCAGCGCCGTCTCGACCGCTTCCGTACCGCTGTTGCCGAAGAACACCCGGTCCAAGTGCGGGCTGTGGGTGAGGAGTTGCTCGGCCAGGAGGCCGGGGAGCGGCTGGCAGTCGAAGCGGGTGAGGTCGGCGAGCGAGGCGTCGAGGACGTCGTGCAGTGCCTTGCGGACGACGGGGTGATGACGTCCCAGGCCCATCACCCCGAACCCGGCGAGCATGTCCAGGTAGTCGTTGCCCTCCGCGTCCCAGAAGTACGCGCCCTCGGCCCGCTCGTAGTACTTGTCGAAGCCGATGGTGTGCAGCATGCGCGGAAGCTGGTGGTTGAGGTGCCGGGCGTGCAGTTCGTAGCGTTCGGCCGCACGCCCGGCGAGTAGTTTGCCGAGGTCGAAGTCCCCGGACTGCGAAGAGGTTTCCGCCGTCATCCCTGTTTCTCCTTGGACACGTGCACCTTGGCGGTGGCGAGTTCGGCCGCCGTGCCGACCGGGCTCGCCTCCTGGGTCGCCAGGCCCGCGCTGATCCGTCCGGCGATCTCGACGGGTGTGAGACCGATGTCGGCCAGCACCTCCCCGCGCTTGGCGTGCGCGAGGAACTGCTCCGGAATCCCGAACCGCCGTACAGGTACGTCGACTTCGGCATCGCCCAGTGCGAGAGCGACTGCCGCGCCCACGCCGGCGGCCCGGCTGTTGTCCTCGACGACGGCGACCAGGCGGTGCTCGGCGGCGAGCGGGGGCAGCGCAGGATCGACGGGCTTGACCCAACGCGGATCGACGACCGTGCAGTTGACGCCCCGCGCCTCCAACAGCTCGGCCGCCTGGAGACACACCGGCGCCATCACACCGACAGCGACCAGGAGCACTTCGGGCCTCTCGCCCCGGTGCAGGACGTCCAGACCGCCCACCCGGTCGACCGCCTCGATCGACGGCCCCACCGACTCCTTGGGGAAGCGCAGCAGCGTCGGTGCGTCGTCCACGGCGACCGCCTCCCGCAGCTGGGCCCGCAGTTGGTCGGCGTCACGCGGCGCGGCGATCCTCAGCCCCGGCACGACCTGCAGGATGGACATGTCCCACATGCCGTTGTGCGACGGCCCGTCAACTCCGGTGACTCCGGCCCGGTCGAGCACGAAGGTCACTCCGCAGTGATGCAGCGCGACATCCATCAGCAGCTGGTCGAAGGCACGGTTCAGGAAGGTCGCGTACACCGCGACGACCGGATGCAGTCCGCCCGTCGCCAGCCCGGCCGCGGACACCGCGGCGTGCTGCTCGGCGATGCCGACGTCCCACACCCGGTCGGGGAAACGCTCCGCGAACTTCGCCAGGCCCACCGGGTGCAGCATGGCCGCCGTGATCGCCACGACGTCCTCGCGCTCCTCCCCGATCCGTACGATCTCGTCGCCGAACACCGAGGTCCAGGCAGGTCCGTTGGAGGGCGACAGCGGCTCGCAGGTGAGCGGGTCCATCACGCCGACCGTGTGGAAGTGGTCCTCCTCGTGGGCGAGCGCGGGTTCGTAACCGCGCCCCTTCTCGGTGAGGCAGTGGATGAGGACGGGCCCGTGGAACCGCTTCGCGCGCCGTAGCGCAGACTCGACGGCCCCGACGTCATGCCCGTCGATGGGCCCCACGTACTTCAGCCCCAGGTCCTCGAACATGCCCTGTGGCGCGAACGCGTCCTTGAAGCCCTTCTTCGCCCCGTGCAGCGATTCGTAGATCGTGTTCCCGATGACCGGCGTGTTCAGCAGTACCTCCTTGCCCCAGGCCAGCACCTTCTCGTAGCTGTCGGTGGTCCGCAGTGTCGCGAGATGGTTGGCGAGGCCGCCTATGGTCGGCGAGTACGAGCGCTCGTTGTCGTTGACGACGATGATCAGCGGCCGGTCCTTGGCGGCGGCGATGTTGTTCAGCGCCTCCCACGCCATGCCGCCGGTGAGCGCGCCGTCCCCGATGACCGCGACGACATGGCCCTTCTCCCCTTGAACCTGGCGGGCCTTGGCGAGTCCGTCGGCCCAGCCGAGCGCGGTGGACGCGTGGCTGTTCTCGATGATGTCGTGCTCGGACTCCTCGCGTGACGGGTAGCCGGAGAGACCGCCCTTGCCGCGCAGCTTGGAGAAGTCCTGACGTCCTGTCAGCAGCTTGTGTACGTAGCTCTGGTGGCCGGTGTCCCACAGGATGCGGTCGACGGGCGACTCGAAGACCCGGTGGAGCGCGATGGAGAGTTCCACCACCCCCAGATTGGGTCCCAGATGACCGCCGGTCCTGGCGACCGCGTGCACCAGGAACTCCCGGATCTCGTCCGCCAGTTGATTGATCTCCGCCTCGGACAGCGCCTTCAGGTCGCGTGGTCCCCGGATGCTCTCCAGAATCGTCACGCTAGGGCCCCCTCTCGGTCCGTGCTGTTCAACTCACGGTGACGGCCGGATCCCCCGACGCGACGCCGTCCTTCTGCATCTGCTCCGCGATCTTCATCGCCTCGTCGATCAGGGTCTCCACGATCTTCGACTCGGGCACCGTCTTGATGACCTCGCCCTTCACGAAGATCTGCCCCTTGCCGTTGCCGGAGGCGACGCCCAGGTCCGCCTCCCTCGCCTCGCCCGGCCCGTTCACGACACAGCCCATGACCGCGACCCGCAGAGGGACCTCCATGCCCTCCAGACCGGCCGTGACCTCGTCGGCGAGCTTGTAGACGTCCACCTGGGCACGGCCACACGAGGGGCAGGACACGATCTCCAGGCCGCGCTGACGGAGGTTCAGGGACTCCAGGATCTGGATGCCGACCTTGACCTCT
>NZ_BAAASJ010000118.1:0-248053 GCF_039532825.1 Streptomyces vastus | reverse complement strand
AGCTGCCGGTAGGCGTTGACCATCACCACCGGGTCGTTGTGCTTGACCGAGATCTTGATGTCCCGGAAGTCGTGCTCCTCGAACAGCGAGGCCTCCCACAGCGCCGACTCCACCAGCGCCTCCGGCGTCGCCCTGCCGTACTTCTGCAGCAGCCGCCGGTCCAGCGACCCGGCGTTGACCCCGATCCGGATCGGCGTGCCATGGTCCTTGGCGGCCCGCGCGATCTCCTTCACCTTGTCGTCGAACTGCTTGATGTTGCCGGGATTCACCCGCACCGCCGCACAGCCCGCCTCGATCGCGGCGAACACGTACTTCGGCTGGAAATGGATGTCCGCGATGACCGGGATCTGCGACTTGCGCGCGATGGTGGCCAGCGCGTCCGCGTCGTCCTGCGTCGGACAGGCCACCCGCACGATCTGGCAGCCCGACGCCGTCAGCTCGGCGATCTGCTGCAACGTGGCACCGATGTCCGACGTACGCGTCGTCGTCATCGACTGCACGGATACCGGTGCCCCGCCCCCGACCGCCACCGGCCCGACCTGGATCTGCCGCGAGACGCGGCGCTGCGCGATCGGCCGGACCGGCAGCTCGGGGACCCCCAGGGAAACTGCGGTCATGGCGTCACCCGCGGTTTCCGGAGACGGTCTCCCGGGCGGCGCGCAGGGACTCCTTGAGGGAGCCCATGGTGGCCAGGACCGCGGTGGGCTCGTAGCCGCAGTGCGCCATGCAGTTGGCGCAGCGCGGGTCCTTGCCCCGGCCGTAGGCGTCCCAGTCGGTGTCCTCGATGAGTTCCCGGTACGTCGTGACGTATCCGTCGCTCATCAGATAGCAGGGCTTCTGCCAGCCGAAGAGCGAGTAGTTGGGGATGGCCCACGCCGTGCAGGGGAAGTCGACCTTACCCTCGAGGAAGTCGAGGAACAGCGGCGAGTGATTGAGCCGCCAGCGCCGACGGTTGCCACCCGAGAAGGCCTTCTTGAACAGCTCGCGGGTCTGCTCGACCCCGAGGAAGTGCTCCTGGTCGGGCGCCTTCTCGTAGGCGTAGGCGGGCGAGATCATCATCTCGTCGACCTTCAGGTCGTCGTTGAGGAAGTTCAGCACCTCGATGATGGTCTGCGGGGTGTCGGTGTTGAAGAAGGTCGAGTTGGTGGTGACCCGGAAGCCGCGCCGCTTGGCCTCCTTGATGGCCTCCACGGCCTCGTCGAACACACCCTCCTTCGCGACGGACTCGTCGTGCCGCTCACGCAGACCGTCGATGTGCACGGCGAACGCGAAGTACGGCGAGGGCTTGAACTTGTCCATCTTCTTGCGCAGCAGCATGGCGTTGGTGCACAGGAAGACGTACTTCTTCCTGTCCACCAGCTGCCGCACGATCTCATCGATCTTCGGGTGCATCAGGGGTTCGCCACCGGCGATGGACACCATGGGCGCACCGGATTCGAGCACCGCCCCCACGGCCTGCGCCACCGGCATGCGCTGCTTGAGCACTCCGGCCGGGTGCTGGATCTTGCCGCAGCCCTCGCATTTCAGATTGCAGGCGTACAGCGGTTCCAGCTCGACAATGAGCGGAAACTTGTCCCGCTTGCGCAGCTTCTGTTGAAAGAGATACGTCGCCACCTTGATGGACTGACGGAGCGGCATGGCCATCTGGCTCACCTCCTGGGGAGCAGCAAAGAACGGTGCCATTCGACGAAAGCGGGAAGGACGGCACGAAGTACACGGAAAGCTGATATTCCACCGCGCACCGTGCCAATCCGGACGAGTTCATGTTCTGGAGCGTCCACGACCACTCGGACGGCCGCAACCGGGCGCGCACCCGCGCGGACGGCGCTGTGGAGCGTGGCCGCCGACTCCATGTCGACCGCGATTGCGCCGGTCCTGAGCAGTTCCGACCGTTCCTGTCCACGGACGACGTGGTCGGCGCCGGTGAGCATTCCGGTGTGTACGGTGCGCCCGGGTACGGCACGGACCAGTTCCTTGACGAGCAGGTCGGTGCTCACGCACGGGGTGCGGCCCCGTGCGTCCAGGGTCTCCTCGGCGACGACCAGGTCACCGGGGTGCATGCCGGGCGCGAGGCCGGCGCAGAAGCCCGTGGCCAGGACGGCCGCGTCCCTCAGTGCCGGATTTGCGAGCGCCCGGTCGACCGCCCGGTCGGCGGCCAGGGGCCCCATGCCGGTACGCAGCACGGTGACCGGGCCTGCCGCACCGCCGCGCCCGCCACCGCGCAGGGCGACGCGTTCGATGCCGAGCGCGCAGGCGATCAGCAGCGGGGCGGCGGCTGGTGTCGTGGCCATCAACTCCCTTTCGCCTGAGAGCCGGTGAACGGCTCGCCGTGGACGTACCGGCCGAGCGCGGTCAGCGGGAAGACCTGCCGGTAGAGGTGGTAGTTGATCGAGAAGTCCCACGGGAACCCGGTGCCGGTGAAGTACGGCTCGTCCCAGGTGCCGTCCTCCCGCTGGGTCTGGGCGAGCCAGGCGATCCCGCGCTCCACGGCCTTGGACTCCCGCTCCCCCGCGGACAGCAGCGCGAGCAGGGCCCAGGCGGTCTGCGAGGCGGTGGACGCGCCCCGGCCGCTCCACTCGGCGGCGTCGCGGTAGGAACGCAGGTCCTCGCCCCAGCCGCCGTCGTCGTTCTGCACCGTCTCCAGCCAGGCGACGGCACGGCGAATGGCCGGATGCGAGCCGGGCAGTCCGGCGGCGACCAGGGCGGGCACCACCGATCCTGTGCCGTATACGTAGTTGACGCCCCAGCGGCCGAACCAGGAGCCGTTCGCCTCCTGTTCGGCGAGCAGCCACTCGATGCCCCGCCGGGTGCGCGGATCGTGGGACAGTCCCTCGACGGCGAGCATCTCCACGACGTGCGCGGTGACGTCGGCCGACGGCGGGTCGATGACCTCGCCGAAGTCGCAGAAGGGCAGCCGGTTGGGGAAGGAGCTGGTGTTGTCGACGTCGAAGGCGCCCCATGCGCCGTTCTTCGACTGCATGCCGAGGTTCCAGCGCACCCCGCGTCCGATGGCCTTCTCGACGCGCTCCGGGTCGTGGTGCTTGACGCGGCGCAGCGCGAGGACGACCTCGGCGGTGTCGTCGATGTCGGGGTAGTTGTCGTTGTGGAACTCGAACGCCCAGCCGCCGGGCGGCAGTTGGGGTCTGCGGACGGCCCAGTCGCCGGGCCGGACGATCTCCTCGCCGAGCATCCAGTCGGCGGCCTTCACCAGCTGCGGATGGTCGGCGGGCAGGCCCGCGTCGGCGAGTGCGATGGTCGCCAGGCAGGTGTCCCACACCGGTGACTGGCATGCCTCGATCATCCGGGCGCCGTCCTCGCGCCATACGGTGAACCGGTCCAGGGACTCCAACCCGGCCCGCATCACCGGGTGTTGGAGGTCGTAGCCGAGCAGATGCAGCGCGATGACCGAGTACACGGCGGGCGGCTGGATACCGCCCCAGCAGCCGTCGTTCTCCTGCCGCTCGATGATCCAGCGGGCGGCGCTGTTCATGGCGGCCCTGCGCAGTCGGCGCGACGCGATCTTCCGGTAGACGTGCAGCGCCTTGTCGAGCCGCTGGAAGACACCGTCCCAACTGGCCGCCGGAGCAAGTGGCTTGGCGGGGTTCGGGTCGGCCGGGTCGGCATGCAGTTCGTCCAGCGGGAACGGCGCGGGCCGCACCGGGCGCTTCGCCGAGACGATGGTGAGGGGCACGATGGTCTGCCGGGCCCAGCACCCGAAGTCGTAGATGTTCAGCGGCATCCACTTGGGGAAGTAGACGAGCTCCGGCGGGAGTTCGGGCAGGTCGTCCCACTTCCACCAGCCGAACAGCGCCAGCCAGATCCGGGTGAAGACCCGGGCCGCGGCGATGCCGCCCTGCTCACGGATCCATGCCGAGGCCTTCTCCATGTGCGGCGCGTCCGGGCTGTCACCGGCCAGCCGCAGCGCGACGTACGCCTCGATGGTGGTGGAGAGTTCGCCGGGCCCGCCGTAGAACGTGGCCCAGGTGCCGTCCTCGCGCTGCTCGCCGCGGATGAACAGTGCGGCGGCGTGCGTCGTCTTATCGTCGAGGATGCCCAGGAACTGGCGGAGCAGCAGATCCTCGGCGTCCATCGTGACGTTCGTCTCGAGGTCGCCCTTCCACCAGCCCTGGGCGTCCTGCGTGGCGAGCAGGAAATCGGTGGCGCGCTGTATCGCGCGCTGGGCGGCGTGCTGAACGTCGGAACTCCCGGCCGCCACGGGAGTCGTCGTACGGGTTTCGCTGGCCGAGGCTGCCCGGGGCGGCAGGGCCCCGGTGCTTCCGTCGGTCGTCGCTGTCATGGCTTCCCCTTCGTGCAGTGGTGACGTCTGCTGTGGGTCCGCCGTCGGCCGGTGCTCGTTCTCCCGCGGCACCGGCCGGCGACTACGCGAGGCTTGTTCGACCGATAGTGATCATCTCTTTCGTACGACGACGAAGTCGGCGAGCGCCACCAGCTCGGCCCGTACCCGGTCCGGCATCCGGATCGAGTCCAGGGCCTCGATGGCGGTCGTGTGCTGGCGGCGGGCCTCCTGGGCGGTCCACTCGCGGCCGCCCGCCTCCTCGATGAGCGCGGCACGCGCGGCGAACTCCTCCTCGGAGAAGTTCTCGAAGTCGCTCGCCTTGGCGTCCTCGGCGAGCAGCTCGCCGAGCCGCTCGGAGGCCGGTCCGCCCGCCGCGAGAGCGGCCACGACCGGCAGGGACTTCTTGCGCTGGCGCAGATCGCTCCAGGGGCGCTTGCCGGTGGCCTCCGGGTCGCCCCAGATGCCGAGCAGGTCGTCCACGGCCTGGAAGGCGAGGCCGAGGTGGTAGCCGTACTTCTCCAGCGTGTCGGCCGTGTGGTCGTCGGCGCCGCCGAGGACCGCGCCGATGGAGCAGGCACAGGCGAGCAGGGCGCCCGTCTTGTTGCCCTCCATCTCCAGGCACTCCTCGACGGTGACCCTCTCGCGGTGCTCGTAGGAGATGTCCTGCGCCTGGCCGTCGATCAGTGCGCGGGTGGCGGTGGTCAGGCGGCGGGTGGCGCGGCCCGCCTCGACCGTGCCGAGCTCCAGCAGGATCTCGTTGGCCAGCGCGAACAGGGCGTCGCCGACGAGGATGGCCTGGGCGGGGCCGTGCACCTTCCATACGGTGTCGCGGTGGCGGCGCTGTTCGTCGCCGTCCATCAGGTCGTCGTGCAGCAGCGAGAAGTTGTGCACCAGTTCAACGGCGACCGCTCCGGGCACGCCCACCTCGGGGGCGGCTCCGGCGGCCTGCGCGGACAGGACGGCGAGCGCGGGGCGTACGGCCTTGCCGCCGTCGCCGTCCGCGGGGTTGCCCTCGGCGTCGATCCAGCCGAAGTGGTAGGCGGCGACAGTGTCCATGGGAGGGGCCAGGCGGTCGATGGCCGCCCGCAGTACCGGTGTGGCCAGGGTCCGGCCGCGCTCCAGGAGCGCGGTCACGTCCACCGAGGTCCCTCGAGCGGGCGTCGATGCCGGGGGCACAGTGGGCACAGTCTCTCCTCTAGTTGCGATACGGGGGGTGCGGGAGCCTGCTCCGCTCAGATCGAGCGTCACGCCGCCTCCTCGAAGAGCTCGAAGAGATGATCGCGAGGCCGGCCCAGGGCGCTCAGCGCGGCACCCGCCGCACTCACGCCACTGCGGACCGCACTCTCCATGGTCGCGGGCCACCCTGTGGCGGTCCACGCTCCGGCCAGGCAGAGGCCGGGTGCCTTGGTGCGGGCGCCGGGCCGCAGCCGCCCGACGCCTGGGGTCGGAGCGAACGTCGCGGTGCGCTCCCTGGTCACGAAGAAGTCCCGTACCTCGGCGCCCCGCGCGGCGGGCAGCAGCCGCTCCAGCTCCGGCAGATAACGCTCGCGCAGCTCGGAGACGGGGGCGTCGATCTCTTTGTGTGCGGCCGACTGCGACAGCGCCAGGTACTGGCCCTCGCCGAGGCCGGATGCCTCGGTCCGGTCGAAGACCCACTGCACAGGGGTGCCGAGCGCGGCGAAGAAGGGCTTGCCGAGCACCTTGCGGTCGTACACGACATGGATGTTGAGGATGGGCGCGGTGCCGATCTCGAGCAGCCGCTCGGGGGCGTCGAGCGCGCCCTCGGGCAGCAGATCGTGGGCCTCGCGCTGGGGCACGGCGAGCACGACCGCGTCGGCGTGGAGCGTCTCGCCGGGAACCTGAACCCTCCAACGTCCGTTCTCATGTTGGGAGATGGAGGTGGCCCGTGTTCTCAGTTCGGTACGGACGCCCGCGGAGTCGAGCGCCTTGCGCGCCCTCAGGTCATGCAGTTCGCCCAGCGGCACGCGCGCCCAGCCGATGTCGGCCGCGCCAGGGTCGGACAGCAGACCGGTCTTGAACACCATCGCGGCGAGCCCGAGCGAGGCATCGCCGGCCACCGCGTTGAGGGTGGCGACCCCGACGAGGTCCCACAGTGCCTCGACGGCACGCGCCGACTGACCGTGCCGGGTCAGCCAGCTGCCGAAGTCCTCGGTGTCGAGGGCCGGGTCGGCGAGGTCGAGTGCCTTGAGCGCGAGCGCGGCACGTCCGACCTTGGCGCGCTCGGCGAGCGAGAGATGCGGGTAGGTCGCGAGGCTGCGTCCGAGATGCAGCGGTACGGGCAGCGCGTCGCGTCGTAGTCTGCCGAGTCGGCTGCCCACCCGTTTCGCCAGGTCGAGTACGGGCACGTCGAGCCGGTCCTGGAGCGGTGCGAGTCCGGCTCCGTCGACACGGTCGAGAAACCAGCGGTATGCGGTGCAGCAGCGCAGGTACACATGCTGGCCGTTGTCCACGGTGAGGTCGCCGCGCTGGAAGGAGAAGGCGAGTCCGCCGAGCCGTGGCCGGCCTTCGAGCAGCGTGACGCGTACGCCCGCGTCGGCAAGTGCCAGCGCGGCGGTGATGCCGGCGAGCCCACCGCCGACCACGACGGCCTCCCGCTCGCGGCCGCCAGGACGGCCTGGGTGGTCCGCGTCGAACCCCTCGCCCTGTGTGGTGTCGCTCATCGTGCGCCCTCCCCCGCGGCCGAGCCGTGGCGATGGAGCGGTGCACGGCAGGCCGTTGAAGTCAGGGACGCCGTCGCCGACCGGAGGGTTGCGCACCGTTTCCCGGGAGTTGTGTCACCTTGGCCCAGAGTGTCCATCACACGCGCCTCCTGACGGTCCGGCGGGAGACATGCCGGGCGTCGAGGCCGGAGAGGCCGCGCACGGCGACGTATGCCTTCTCGCGTCCGGGCAGCGAGACACGGCCGCGCAGAACCGCCTCCGGATCGCGCTCGATGCGTTCCAGCAGCCGGCGGTAGATGCCGGCCATCGCGGCGACGCAGGCGCCGCTGCGTCGGTCCAGCATGGGCAGCAGCCGGTAGCCCTCCGCGAAGAGTGCGCGGGCCCTGCGCACCTCGAAGTGCACCAGGCCCGCGAAGTCGGAGCCCTCTGGTGGCCGGGTTCCCTTGAACCCGGCCGAGCAGCCGAACTTCGCGAGGTCGTCCGCGGGCAGATAGGTCCGGCCGCCTTCGGCGTCCTCGCGAACGTCCCTGAGAATATTGGTGAGTTGGAGCGCGAGGCCGAGTGTGTCGGCGTACTCGGGCGCGCGCTCGGCTCCCCGCGCCCCTGGTTCGGTGCCGAACACGCCGAGCGAGAGCCGCCCGATCGCCCCGGCCACGCATCGGCAGTAGACCTTCAGGTCGTCCCAGGTCTCGTAGGTCTCGCCGCGTACGTCCATCAGGACGC
Source organism: Streptomyces vastus (assembly GCF_039532825.1). Classification (NCBI taxonomy): domain Bacteria; kingdom Bacillati; phylum Actinomycetota; class Actinomycetes; order Kitasatosporales; family Streptomycetaceae; genus Streptomyces; species Streptomyces vastus. Next base: position 240,352 of record NZ_BAAASJ010000118.1, on the reverse strand, counting down.
CGTCGATGAGTTCGTCGAGGCCGCCGAGCGGAATGGGGAAGTGGTCCGCGGTGTGGCTGAGGGCTACCGCCACCGGGTCGGTGTCGTCCTCGGCCACGGAGCGGTCCCGGACCCGGGCGAGCAGCGCCCGGGTGTCCTCCAGGCGGGCCGCCTTGACCTCGGGTGCGAGGGCGCCGTCGCCGATGTCGTCGACACGCCGCGAGAACGCGTAGAGCGCCGACATGGCTCGGCGCTTGTGCGTCGGCAGGAGTCTGATGCCGTACGCGAAGTTACGGGCCTGCTGTCCGGTCACTGCCTCGCAGTAGCTGTATGCGGCGAGTACCGGTGCGGACACATGTGGTGGAGACTCCACGGTCCGGATCACCCCTCTCCTCGCAGAGTCATGCCCGCCTCGCGGAGCAGCCGGAGCTTGCCGGGTTTGGGCGGACTGGGAAGTACGTCGTATTCGGCGGTGCGAATCGCGTGTATTGCCGCCTTCCCCCCTGCCACGAACCCGGCGAGCAGCAGCCTCAGCCTGCCGTGGACGCTACCCACGAGGGGGGTGCCTTCATTCAGGAGATGCAGGGCGCGTTCTGCTTCGAATGCGACCAGTGCGCGCACTGATGCCCCCGATGTGGCCATGGCGAGATCCGTCTCTTGGACATGGAACCGTTTCATGTCCTCGGCGGGCAGATAGATCCGGTCGCGGCCGAGGTCCTCGCTGACGTCCTGGAGGTGCTCGACGATCTGGAGTGCCGTGCAGACGGAGTCGGAGCGGCGCACCCGCTCGGGCGTCGAGGTGCCGGTGACGGCGAGGACGAGGCGGCCGACGGGGTTGGCGGACAGCTCGCAGTAGGCGACCAGGTCGTCGTACGTCTCGTACCGCTTGACGAGCTGGTCCTGGCGGTTGGCCGCGATCAGGCCGAGGAACGGCTCGGGGGTGAGGCCGGCGCGGCGGACCGTCGGCTGGAGGCGGCGCAGGAGCGGGTGGCGCGGGGTCGCGTCGAAGACCCTGCGGAGGTCGGCCTCGAAGGCGTCGAGGAGGACCAGGCGGTCCTCGGCCTGCTCGGAGGGCACACCGAGGAGGCGGGCGTCGGCGCCGCCGGGGGCGAGGTCGCCGTCGCCGATGTCGTCGACGAGCCGGGCGAAGCCGTACACGGCCATGAGATCGGTGCGCCAGGCCCTGGGCAGGAAGAAGGGGGCCACGGGGAAGTTCTCGTGCGCGGCCTTGTCGAGGGTGGTGCGCTCCGAGCCGGAGGCACGCGCCGTCCCGGCTGCCGTCACCGCTCGCTGCCCGGTACGGGGACGGCACATGCTTCGCGGAGCTGGAGAGTTTCCGTAGCCATTGCCGTCACGTCTCCCGTTCTACACCGCTGACCCAATAACCGCCCATTTCGGACACGCCGCCCGGACGTCCGCGCCTTCGCGGGCGCCGGTCTCGCGCATTATCGCCCTACTTGCCGCGAATAAGCACCGGTACAGCTTACGTTGTACAACGTTCCCTGCTTCGCCTGGGTGTCCTGCACATCACAACAACGCACCAATTGGCGTCAAGCTTCCTACGGCGAACAAGAGTTGGCTTCCTCTTTGCCCGGCTTGATCATCCCCTGCTCGAACCTTGCACGGGCCTTGCACGAGGGACCCCGCCGGGGGCGTTCCGGCGGGGTCGGGGTGGAGCGGGGGTGGAGCCGGGCCTACTTGCCGGTGAACTTCTCGTACTCCTTGAGGACCTCGTCGGTCGGGCCGTCCATGCGCAGTTCGCCGCGCTCCAGCCACAGGACGCGGTCGCAGGTGTCACGGATCGACTTGTTGTTGTGGCTGACGAGGAACACCGTGCCCGCGTGCTTGCGCAGCTCGCGGATGCGGGCTTCGGAACGCTTCTGGAAGGAGCGGTCGCCGGTCGCGAGCGCCTCGTCGATCATCAGGACGTCGTGGTCCTTGGCAGCGGCGATGGAAAAGCGCAGGCGGGCGGCCATGCCGGAGGAGTACGTCCGCATGGGCAGCGTGATGAAGTCGCCCTTCTCGTTGATGCCGGAGAAGTCGACGATCTCCTGGTAGCGCTCACGGATCTGTTCGCGGGACATGCCCATCGCGAGGCCGCCGAGGATGACGTTCCGCTCGCCGGTCAGATCGTTCATCAGCGCCGCGTTCACGCCGAGGAGCGAGGGCTGGCCGTCCGTGTAAACCTTGCCCTCCTCGGCGGGCAGCAGCCCGGCGATGGCGCGCAGCAGCGTGGACTTGCCGGAGCCGTTGGAGCCGATCAGGCCGATGGCCTCGCCGCGGTAGGCGATGAAGGAGACGCCGCGCACGGCGTGCACCTTGCGGACGCCGCGCTCCTCGCCGCCTCGCTTGAGTATGCGGCTGAGGGCGGCGGTGGCGCTGCCCTTGCCGGTCTTGGCGCCGTTGACGCGGTAGACGATGTGCAACTCGTCCGCGATGACGGTGGGGATCCGGGTGTCGGAGATCTGCTCAGCCACGGCCGTACCGCTCCTCCGCCTTCCAGAAGTACACGAACCCGCCGACGGCGACGAGGACGGCCCAGGCCCCGGCGACCGCCCAGACGTGCGGGGGCAGGTTCTCGGAGCCGTATCCGTCGATCAGCGCGAAGCGCATCAGGTCCATGTAGATGGCGGCCGGATTCCACTGGAGGATGTCGGCGATCCAGTCGGGCTTGTCGTTCAGCATCACCGGGATGGAGAACATCACGCCGGACGCGTACATCCACGTACGCATCACGAACGGCATCAGCTGGGCGAGGTCCGGGGTCTTGGAGCCCATCCGGGCCATGATCATCGCCAGCCCGGTGTTGAACAGGAACTGCAGGACCAGCACCGGGAGGATTAGCACCCAGGACAGCCGCGGATAGCTGCCGAATCCGACCGCCACGACGAACAGCACGATCATCGAGAAGAGCAGCTGCTGGAGCTGCTGGAGCGAGAACGAGATGGGCAGCGCGGCGCGCGGGAAGTGCAGCGCCCGGACCAGGCCGAGGTTGCCGGCGATCGCCCGCACTCCGGCCATCACCGAGCTCTGGGTGAAGGTGAAGCAGAAGACTCCGGTCACCAGGAACGGGATGTAGATCTCACGGCCCAGGCCGCGGTCGGCCCCCAGGATCAGCCCGAAGATCAGAAAGTAGACGAGCGCGTTCAGCAGCGGTGTGGCCACCTGCCACAGCTGCCCGAGCTTCGCCTGGCTGTACTGGGCGGTGAGCTTCGCCTGGGAGAAGGCGAGGATGAAGTGACGCCGTCCCCAGAGCTGGCGGACGTACTCGACGAGTCCGGGCCGGGCACCGCTCACGGCGAGCCCGTACTTGGCGGCGAGGTCCGCCGCGGAAAGCCCGTCATCGGGCGACGGGGGGGCGCTCACCGCGACTGACCCGTCATGCGTTGTCTCACTCACAGATGGAAACTTTCGTCCTCAATGTGCGCAGCCTGGTTCGGGCCTGGGCAGGAGCCAGGGACCGGGTACCGCCGAATGCTCTCAGATACCGAGCTTGTCAGATGACGGGTGGGCGGCCCAGTCGAGTCAGGCGCCATACCGTACGCCACTTCATGGGGCGCCGTGGGCCACATGAGGCGGACCAGCCCTCCACAAAGCCGCCGAACCAGGCCTTCAGCGCAGGTCGCGAGGGGCGGCGGGCGAGAGTGAGCAGCATCCAGACGCCGAGGTATACGGGGATCAGCGGGGCGGGCAGGTTGCGGCGGGCGAGCCAGACGCGGTTGCGGGCCACCATGCGGTGGTAGACGGCATGCCGGGAGGGGGCGGTCGTCGGGTGGTGGAGCACCATGTCCGCGCGGTAGTCGATCATCCAGCCGGCGTCGAGGGCGCGCCAGGCGAGGTCGGTCTCCTCATGGGCGTAGAAGAACTCGTCGGGCAGTCCCCCGACCTCGGCGAAGACCTTTGTACGGACCGCGTTGGCGCCGCCGAGGAAGGTGGTGACGCGGGAGTTGCGCATCGGGTCGGCGGCGCGCAGGCGCGGGACGTGGCGGCGCTGGGTGGTGCCGGTGTCGGGGTCGGCGATGCGGAAGCTGATGATCCCGAGCCCGGGGTCGGCCTCGAAGGCCTCGCGGCACAGCTCGGCGGTGTCGTTGCGGGCGAGCAGGCCGTCGTCGTCCAGGAACATCAGGATGTCGACGTCGGTGCCGCCGGAGCCGAAGGCCTCGATGCCGACGTTGCGGCCTCCGGGGATGCCGAGGTTCTCGGGCAGCTCGATGGTGCGTACGCCTTCGGGGACGTCCGGCACCGGGGAGCCGTTGCCCACCACGACCGCCTCGACCGGGTCGCCGTCCTGCTTGGCGACCGAGTCGAGGAGGGCGCGGAGTTCGTCGGGGCGGTTGCCCATGGTGATGATCACCGCGCCGACCTTCATGGCGGACGTCACTTCAGCCTGCTGGAGGCGAGGATGGACACCAGGTGCAGCAGGGTCTGCAGGATCGCGATGCCGGCCAGCACGGCGACGCCGAGCCGCGAGAAGAACAGATCGTCCCTGACCGTGTCCAGCACCGCCAGGACCAGGATCAGCAGCGACGCCTCGACGCCGAGGACGAGCCGGTGGAACTTCAGCGCGGCGGCGGCCTTGCGGGCCAGCGCCACGCCGGAGGAGCGCGGCTCGGAGGCCGACTCCTGGACCGGCGGCTTGCCGGTCTGGTGCCGGGCAACGCCTACGAGGTCGGTCTCGGCCTTGATCAGGATCGCGCCGAGGGCGGCGAGGGTGCCGAGGAAGGCCCACAGCCAGTCGATCCGCCCGGAGCCCCACAGGTCGGCGGCGCGCAGCCCGAAGCCGACGAGCACCGCGGCGTCGCACAGGTAGGCGCCGACCCGGTCCACGTAGACGCCGGCCATCGAGTACTGCTTGCGCCAGCGGGCGATCTCGCCGTCGACGCAGTCGAACAGCAGGTAGAGCTGGACCATCAGCACGCCGAGCAACGCGCCCGGGATCCCCGGCACCAGCAGGGCCGGGGCGGCGAGGACGCCGAAGACGGTCATCAGGTAGGTCAACTGGTTGGGCGTGACCCGCGTGTTCACCAGGTGCCGGTCGATACGCAGCGACAGCTCGCGCATGTAGAGCCGGCCGGCCCAGTGCTCGCCGCTCCGCCGGTCCTTCACACCCGGTGGGTGCACGACCGGCCGGAGCTCAGCTACCGATGGCTTTTGCATAGTCGGCGTATGCGTCCCTGATCTGGTCGGCGGACAACGCGAGGTGTTCGAGGATCGTGAAACGGCCCGGGCGGGTCTGCGGCGCGTATTCGACGGCCTTGACGAACTCGTCCACGCTGAACCCGATCTCCTCCGGCAGCACCGGCAGACCGTGCCGGCGCAGTACCTCGGCGAAGTAGCAGGACTCCTCGTGGGCGCCGCGCAGGTACATGGCGAAGGCAGCCCCTAGACCAACCTGCTCGCCGTGGCTCGCGGCCCGCTTCGGGTAGAGCAGGTCGAAGGCGTGGCTGATCTCGTGGCAGGCCCCGGAGGAGGGGCGGGTGTCACCGCTGATCGACATCGCGATGCCGGAGAGCACCAGGGCCTCGGCGAGCACCGTGAGGAACTCGTCGTCCCCCGCGCCACCCGGGTGTCGCAGCACCGCCTCGCCGGCGGTCCGGGCCATCGCCGCGGCCAGCCCGTCCATGGGCTCCCCGTGGATCTTGTGCGAGAGCTCCCAGTCGGCGATCGCCGAGATGTTGGAGATCGCGTCGCCGACGCCGGAGCGTACGAAGCGGATGGGGGCCTCGCGGATGACGTCGAGGTCGATCACCATCGCGATCGGCGTCGGTACGCCGTAGGAGCCGCGGCCGTTGTCGTTGTCCAGGATGGACACCGGCGAGCACAGTCCGTCGTGGGAGAGGTTGGTGGCCACGGCGACCATGGGCAGCCCGACCCGCGCCGCGGCGTACTTCGCCACATCGATGATCTTTCCGCCGCCGAGCCCCACCACGGCGTCGTAGCGCTGCTTGCCCTTGATGTCGTCGGCGAGCTTCACCGCCGAATCGATGGTGCCGTCGGCGACGGGGTACCAGTCGGCGCCGGGCAGGACCGGCTCGAGTCGCTCACGCAGCGCCTGTCCCGAACCCCCGCTGATGGCGATCGCCAGCTTGCCGGAGGCGGAGATCCGCTGATCGGCCAGCACGGCCGCCAGGTCGTCCAGGGCACCGGCGTTGATGTCGACGACGACGGGCGAAGGAATGAGCCTCGTCAGTACTGGCACGCGATCACACGTCCCTTGGCGAGGTCGTCGTGGTTGTCGATCTCGACCCACTTGACGTCACCGATGGGCGCGACGTCGATACGGAAACCGCGGTTCACGAGTTCCTGGTAGCCGTGCTCGTAGAACTGCTGCGGGTCGGTCTCGAAGACCGTCTTCAGCGCGTCGGCGAGCTCGTCGGCGGCATCGCCCTCGATGAGGGTGACGCCGATGTACTCGCCGGTCGCCTCCGCCGGGTCCATCAGCTTGGTGATCTTCGTCATGCCGCCCTCGGGACCCACGACGACCTTCATCTCCTCGTCGGCGAGAGACTTCACCGTGTCGAGGGCCAGGATGATCTTCTTGCCGTCGCCGCGGGCGGCGAGCAGGGTCTTCTCGACGGAGACGGGGTGCACCGTGTCGCCGTTGGCGAGGATCACCGAGTGCTTGATGGCGTCACGCCCGCACCACAGGGAGTAGGCGTTGTTCCACTCCTCGGCCTTGTCGTTGTCGATGAGGGTGATCTTCAGGCCGTACTTCTGCTCCAGCGCCTCGCGGCGCTCGTACACGGCCTCCTTGCGGTAGCCCACGATGATCGCGACCTCGGTCAGACCGATCTCGGCGAAGTTGCCGAGGGTGAGGTCGAGCACGGTGATGCTGTCCTCGTCGCCTTCGGGTCCTACCGGCACCAGCGCCTTGGGCAGGGTGTCGGTATAGGGGCGCAGACGCCGTCCGGCGCCGGCCGCCAGCACGAGGCCGATCATGCGGGTTCTCCTTCATCGTGTACGGCGGGTGCGCCGCGCGTATGGGCGGTCACCCAGAAGCGGATGCTCTCCACGAGCACCACGAGGGCCACGGCCACGGCGAGCGCCGTGAGCGCGACCTTGAAATCAGTGGCGGCGAGCAGCGCGGCCAGAACGGTGACCAGCAGCGTCCTGCCTTCGTGCCCGCCGATCGCCCGCACCAGCCAGTTCGGCGGCGCGCCGGCGTTGCCGCGGATGCGGTACACCGTGTCGTAGTGATGGTAGGCGACGGCGCCCACCAGCCCGAAAGCCGCTGGAAGGGCTCCGTTCACGTCGGCTTTGGCCGCCAGTATCAGAACGGTGCAGTATTCGGCGGCGCGGAAGAACGGCGGGATCAGCCAATCAAGGGCGCCCTTGAGGGGCTGCGCGACGGCGGCGCCGGCGTTGAGGACGTAGATCACCGCGAAGATGACGGGCAGCCAACTTCCGTAGGGCTCCGCCCAGGTCCAGAACACCAGGAGGACGACGGCGCCCGCGGCACCCGACAGCCGGGAGCCGGACTTGTCCGCCTTGACGCCGATCCGGCGCCACACGCGCACCATCGCTTCGGCGAGCGGCCCCGAGTCCGCGAGGTCCGCCAGCGCCTGCGCGGCCCGGTCCGTGCGCTGCGCCTTGCGCGTCAGCGAGCGCAGAACTCGGCCCGCAGTCGTGTACGTCGCCGCGAAGGCACAGCCGATGAGCAGCACGTAGAAGGTGATACGAGGAGTGGTGACCGCCGTGAGCACAGCGATCATCGCCCAGCGTTCGCCGATGGGCAGCACGATCATGCGGCGCAGCCAGACCGTCCAGCCGACGCTGTCCAACTTGTCGGAAAGGGCCGCGGTGGGGCTGGTGTTGGCGGTGGCGTCGTGATTCGCCTCGTTGAAGGAGAAGTCGACGACATGTCGACAGGTCTGCAGAACCATCGCGCCGAGGGCCAGGGCCCATACGTCATCACCGCCGCGGGCCGCGCCGAGCGCGAGGCCCGCGTAGTAGGCGTACTCCTTGGCGCGGTCGAAAGTCGCGTCCAGCCAGGCGCCGAGCGTGGAGTACTGCAGGGAGTAGCGGGCGAGCTGTCCGTCCGTGCAGTCCAGGACGAAGGAGAAGAGCAGCAGAAGTCCGGCGGTGACGAAGCCGGCGCGGGTGCCGGTCGCCGCACAGCCCGCCGCGATGAGCGCGGTGAGCAGCGAGGCCGTTGTGACCTGATTCGGGGTCAGACCGCGGCGGGCGCACCAGCGGGCGAGATAGCGGGAGTACGGGCTGATGCAGTACGTGGTGAAGAAGCCGTCGCGGGACTTCACGGCCGTACGCAGCCGGATCGCCTCGTCGTCGAGGGCGGCCACGGCCTGCCGGGCCTCGTTGCGGGCCTGCGGGTCGCGGGGAACTTCGGCGACGAGTTCGCCGAGTTCGGGGCGGTGCAGATCGGTGTCGAGCAGCTCGGCGACGCGGTCGGCGACGATACCGACGACCACGGAGCCGTTCGAGGCGTCACCGGCGGCCGTGCGCAGCGCGCGGTCCAGCGCGGGACGGGCGGCGGGGCGGACGGTCACGGCGCCGGGGATCGCGACGGCCTCGAAGCGGGGGTCGGTGAGCCCGAGCCGCAGCGCGTGGACGTGGCCCACGAAGCGGGCGTCGACGACGGCGACCCGCTCATCCGCGGGTACGGCGGCGAGGAGTGTCTCGGCGTCGGCCGCGTCGGAGGCGACCCGCACGTCGAAGCCGAGCGACCGCAGATCGCCCTCGAGCGACGATCCGGGGACCGGCTGACCGGTGAGGATGGCGGTCGACAGACGAACTCACTCCCTGGGTTCCGACGCGTCCGCGGCGCCGGGCATGTACGCGATGGGGGCACCCAGGGCGGGGCCCCGGGCGGCGTGTCGGCAGAGGCTATCGGATGATGAGAATCTGCCGTTCACCGCCTGTTCACGGCCCGATCAGCATGATCTGTCTGCCGCGTCCGCTGCGATCATCATCAAGGATCGGGGCGCCGCGCCCCAAATCACGGTTCCAGAACGGCGCTTTTCAGGGCAAGAATCGCGGCCCGCACCGGAGCTGATCGGTCCGGCATAGGGTGAAGGACCATGACATGGCTGATCACAGGCGGAGCCGGCTATATCGGGGCACATGTGGCGCGGATCATGGCCGATGCGGGAGAGCGGGTCATCGCCCTCGACGATCTCTCGGCCGGTGTCCCCCACCGGCTGCCGGCGGACATCCCTCTCATTCAGGGCTCATCGCTCGACGGAGAGCTACTGAAGCGGACGTTCGCTGAACACACGGTGACGGGAGTGGTGCATCTCGCCGCGCGCAAGCAGGTCGGCGAGTCCATGGCCCAGCCCGCGCGCTACTACCAGGAGAACGTGGGAGGGCTCGCCACGCTCCTCGAAGCGGTCGCCGGGGCGGGCATCGAGCGCTTCGTCTTCTCCTCGTCCGCGGCCGTCTACGGCAATCCGGATGTGGATCTCATCACGGAGGACACCCCGTGTACCCCGATGAGCCCGTACGGCGAGACAAAGCTCACCGGTGAGTGGCTGGTGCGCGCTGCGGGCCGGGCGCACGGCATCGCCACCGTGTGCCTGCGCTACTTCAACGTGGCGGGCGCGGCGGCACCCGAACTGGCCGACACCGGAATCTTCAACGTGGTCCCGATGGTCTTCGACCGGCTCACCCGCGACGAGGCCCCACGGATCTTCGGCGCCGACTACCCGACGCCGGACGGCACCTGCGTACGCGACTACATCCACGTCGCCGATCTCGCCGAGGCCCACCTCGCGGCGGCCCGGCGGCTGACCGCGGCAGGCTCGGAGGGCGATCTGACGGTGAACATCGGCCGCGGAGAGGGCGTTTCGGTACGCGAGCTCGTGACGCTCATCAGCGAGGTCACCGGCGACACCCGCCCCGCGACCGTCGAGCCGCGCCGCCAGGGCGACTCCCCGCGCGCGGTGGCCTCGGCCGCACTGGCCGCCGAAGAACTGGGCTGGGCCGCGCGGCGCGGGGTGCGCGAGATGGTCGAGTCGGCCTGGCGGGGCTGGCAGCTCCACCACTCCGGCTGAGGCATTGAGGGCCGGTTTTGGGGAGGCGGTGCCGTCGCCGTCGGTGCTAGCGTGGCCTGCGATCTGGGAGGTGGGTTGATGACCGTCGCATTCCGCGCTGCCGCGCGCAGCGACTCAGGCATCCCCAACTCCCGGGCCCGCGGCTGACATTCGTCGGCACTCGCTGTCTTTCGCAATCGTCGGCCGGGCCCCTCACCCAAGGGTTTCCACGTTGACCGACAACGCTGAACACAACGCCTTCTTCACCCTGCGCCACGGACTTCCGCGGCAGAGCCCCGGCTCCGACGTCACCACCCGGCACCTCCTCTCGCTCGCGGGCCCACTGCCCGCCCGTCCACGCGTCCTCGACCTGGGCTGTGGCCCCGGCCGCTCCGCACTGCTGCTCGCCGCGGAAGCGGGCGCCGAGGTGACCGCCGTCGATCTGCACGAGCCGTTCCTCGCCGAACTGCGGGCCGCCGCCAAGGAACGCGGACTCGCCGACGCGATCCGCACCGTCAAGGGAGACATGGGCGAACTCCCTTGTCCGGACGGGTCTTTCGACCTCCTCTGGGCCGAGGGCTCGGCCTACATCATCGGCTTCGACACCGCGCTGCGCTCCTGGCGGCACCTTCTCGCCCCCGGCGGCACGCTGGTGCTCACCGAGTGCGGGTGGACCACCGACACGCCCTCGCCGCAGGCCCGCGCCTTCTGGGCGGACCACTACGAGCTGCGTACGACCGAGGAGAACAGCCGGGCCGCCGAAGCCGCCGGGTACACCGTCGTCGGCGTGTACCAGCTGCCGGAGTCCGACTGGGACGAGTACTACGGCCCTCTCGCCGCCAAGGCCGACATGGCCGATCTCGCTCGGCCCGGCATGCCCGAGGCCGTCGCGGGCGCCCGCGCGGAGATCGCGCAGCGCCGGGAGCACGGCGGCGAGTACGGCTACGTCGGATACGTACTGCAGCCGAGGGACACCTCCGGATGGCTCACCCGCCCCGAGACCGCCGCCGACCGTGCCGAGGTGTACGCGGTGAACGCCGCGGCCTTCCCGACAGAGGCGGAGGCCGAGCTGGTGGACGCGCTGCGCGCCGACCGGGCAGCCCGGCTGCCGGGCCTGTCGTACGTGGCCGAGGCAGCGGACGGCACGGTGGTGGCGTACGCGCTGCTCACCCGCTGCCATGTCGACGGTGCACCGGCGCTCGCGCTGGCGCCCGTGGCGGTACGGCCGCCGTATCAGCGGCAGGGTGCCGGAGCGGCCGTCGTACGCGCCGTGCTGCAGGCGGCACGCGCGCGGGGGGAGCGGTTGGTGCTCGTACTCGGGCACCCGGAGTACTACCCGCGCTTCGGCTTCACGTCCGCTTCCGGGTACGGCATCCGACCCGGTTTCGATGCCCCTGACGAGGCGATGATGGCCCTGGTACTGGACGATTCCTCGCCGGTGCCGACGGGCACGATCAAGTATCCGGCCGCTTTCGGCGTCTGATCGGTGATGGCCCGCTTGTCCGATTCGGCCGCGCGGCGGAACCGGACAAGCGGGACACCGCGTGGTGTCGGGAGTGCCGGATTCGTACGGCAGACTTGGGTCCCGAAATCCGATGCGAAGGATGGGTATGCCGATCACACGTGGCACCGCGACGCACACCTCGTCGAACGGCTCCGCCGAAGCGATCCTGCTGGAACTGGTCGACGAGGACGGTACGACGATCGGCACCGCGGAGAAGCTCGCCGCGCATCAGCCGCCCGGGCAGCTGCACCGGGCGTTCTCGGTGTTCCTGTTCGACGAGCGGGGCCGGCTGCTGTTGCAGCAGCGCGCGCTCGGCAAGTACCACTCCCCCGGCGTCTGGTCCAACACGTGCTGCGGCCACCCCTACCCCGGTGAGGCGCCCTTCGCGGCGGCTGCGCGACGTACGTACGAGGAGCTCGGGGTCTCGCCGTCCCTGCTCGCCGAGGCGGGCACGGTCCGCTACAACCACCCGGACCCGCACTCCGGTCTGGTGGAGCAGGAGTTCAACCACCTCTTCGTCGGCATGGTCCAGTCGCCGCTGCGGCCGGACCCGGAAGAGGTCGGCACGACGGCCTTCGTGACGCCCGGCGAGCTCACGGAACGGCACGTCAGGGACCCGTTCTCCACCTGGTTCATGACGGTCCTGGACGCGGCCCGCCCCGCGATCAGGGAACTGACGGGCCCCAGCGCCGGGTGGTGACCAGCTCTACGGTACGGGTTTGAGGGGCAGGGCGGCCCAGATCACCTTGCCGCCGGTCGCGGTGTGTTCGACGTCGCAGGCGCCGCCCGCCTCCTTGGTGATCTCGGTCACCAGGAGCAGGCCGCGGCCGCCGGTCTGGGCGTGGTCGGCCTCCAGGGCGGTCGGGCGGTAAGGGTGGTTGTCCTCGACGGAGACCCGCACCCACTCGGCGCCGACGGCGACCTCCACGGCGAGCGTCGGGGAGAGCAGCGCCGCGTGCCGCACCACGTTGGTCACCAGCTCGGAGACGATCAGCAGCAGCCCTTGGACGAGGTCGTCCGAGGCGGGTACGCCCTGGCGGGCCAGCAGATCACGGACGGCGTGCCGCGCCTGTGGCACCGAGGCGTCGACGGAGGGAGCGGTGAACCGCCAGACTCCCTCGTACGGCAGTGGGTCCGACGGTCTGCTGTAGGCGTCCGTGTGCCCGCCGCCTTCAGGGCGTGGGCCGGGCCCCCGCCCATGGTCGTCCATCGTCCGGTCGCCACCCTTGCGCTCGATTGTCACCACATGTCGAGTGTTGGTAACGCAGTGGTGCATATCCCAGAGCTGAACAGAAGTCAGCGAGTATCGCCCCTTTCTGACCGTCCCCGTATGACACCGACGGCCCGCAAGACAGCTCCCTGCCCTTCTTGTGCCGAATTCAGAACTCTTCGGGTTGTACGGGTACGGATAGCATCCGGCGTATGGAGCCGAAGTTGTTGCACAGCGTCACCGACGGGGTCGCCACCGTCGTGATCCACCATCCGGCGAAGCGCAATGCCATGACGGCCGGCATGTGGGCGGCGTTGCCGCCGTTGCTCGACACACTGGCCGCCGACCCCGCCGTACGGACGCTCGTACTCACCGGTGAGGGCGGGACCTTCTGCGCCGGGGCCGACATCTCGACCCTGCGGGGCTCCGCCGACGAGGCGCAGGGTCTTGCGGTACGCGCCGAGGACGCGCTCGCCGCCTTTCCCAAGCCGACGCTCGCCGCGGTGCGCGGCCACTGCGTGGGCGGCGGTTGCCAGTTGGCGGCGGCCTGCGATCTGCGGTTCGCGGACGAGGGCGCGCTGTTCGGGATCACTCCGGCGAAGCTGGGGATCGTGTACGCCGCTTCCTCCACGCGGCGGTTGGTGTCGCTGGTGGGGCCCGCCACCGCCAAGTACCTGCTGTTCTCGGGTGAGTTGATCGACGCGGAGCGCGCGCTGCGGACCTGCCCTGGTGGATGAGGTGTTGCCGGAGGGCGAACTCGACAAGCGGGTCGCGGAGTTCACGCGCGTACTGACCGCGCGCTCGCAACTGACGCAGGCCGCGGCGAAGGAGTTCGCGGACGGCCGCATGGACCGGGACGCGTACTGGGCCGAGCAGGCGCGCGGGAGCGGCGATACCGCGGAGGGCGTCGCCGCTTTTCTGGAGCGCCGTCAGCCGGACTTCACCTGGACTACGTCAGGGTGAAACGGCTCTTCGAGCGAAACTCCTCGACGAGATGCGCGGGCGCCTTCTGCGGGGACCCCACGTCGTAGGGCGGCTGCGGGTCGTACTCCGTCAACAGCTGTACGGCCTGGGCGTGTTCGTCGCCCGCGATCCTGCCGACCAGGGTGAGCCCCATGTCGATGCCGGAGGAGACACCGGCCGCGGTGACGTACTTGCCGTCGGCCACGACCCGCTCCCCCGTCGGCTCGGCACCGAAAGGCTTGAGGAAGTCGAGGGGCCAGCCAGTGGGAGGCCGGTGGCCGTCCAGGAGCCCCGCGGCGGCGAGCAGGAGCGCGCCGGTGCAGACGGACACCAGGCGCTCCGCGCGCGGGCCGTGCTCACGCAGCCAGGCGACGAGGTCCGGGTCCGGGTTCCGGGTGCCGTTGCCGCCCGGCACGAGCAGGGTGTGCGGGGCGGGTGCGTCGGCGAGGGCGTGGTCCGGGACCAGGGTGAGGCCGCTGGTGGCGCGCACGGGGGCGCCGTCCAGGGGTGGCGGTGTGGAGGCGGTACGTACCGGGGTGGCCGGTCTCGGCGCCCGCGAAGACCTCCACGGGGCCCGTGACGTCGAGACTCTGGATGCCCTCGAAGAGGACGACGAGCACGGTTCGGGGTGCCATGTGCTCGATTCTTGGCGCGCGCTGTGACGGCCGCAATGACGAGCACCCCACCTTTCCTGCCATGCCGAGCACCAGCCGAGGGAGCCTGCCGAGGGGATCGACGCCCGGGCATTCCGCTCGTACTGAGCAGTCGGTTAGCCTGCGGCTCATGACCAGTGCTCTGCAGGAGCGCGCCGGGCGGCGCTGCCACAACGTCCTCAATCCGCTTCACTCCGCGCACTACTTCTCGCCGGACCTGGGGCGGGAACTGGCCGCTCTCGGGGTCACCGACCGCGATGCCGCGTACTTCGCGGCGCGGGCCGCGGCCATGGGGGCAGTGGGTGCGGGTGTGGTGACCGCGACGTTCTACAACTTCCGCCATGAGCTGGTGGCGAAGCATGTACCCGAGGTGTGGCGGACGGCGTCGCCGCAGGCCGTGCTCGCGGCACGCGCGCGTGCCGCCGACGCGACGCTGCGGCGGCTGCTCGGTGACGAGGTGATCGGGTCCCCGGAGATGGCCGAGGCGGCTCAGCTCGCGCTGCGGGCGACCGAGGCCTGTGTACGGACCGCGCGCCCCCTGTACGCGGCACACGCGGACCTGCCCGTGCCCGACGAGTCTCATCTCGCTCTCTGGCACGCGGCCACGCTGCTGCGCGAGCACCGCGGAGACGGGCACCTCACGGTGCTGCTCGGCGCGGAACTCGACCCCTTGGAGGCGCTGGTGAGCCACACCGCGACCGGCAAGGGCATGTCTCCGAGGTGGGTCCTCGCCACGCGTGGCTGGCGGCGCGAGGACTGGGACGCCGCGGCCGGCCGGCTCCGGGAACGCGGACTGCTCGACGCCGGGGGCGAGTTGACGGCGGCGGGCGTGGACCTGCGCCGGGAGATCGAGTCGGACACGGACCGCCTGGACCGGGCCCCCTACGAGCATCTGGGCGCGGCGGGCGTGGAGCGCCTGCGGGAGCTGGCGACGGGGTTCCTCACGACGGCGCTGACGGCGGGGGCGTTCCCCGAGGACATGATCGGCAAGAGCTGAGGGCATTTCGGGCGCGCGCGGCGGCCCGCGCATCAGAACTGTTCTCCGAGGTACCCGGACGTCCCCGGCCGCGAACGAACGGGCCGGGAGACGAAAGGAGAAGCACGTGCTCCGTGCGATCGCAGACGTGTTGCGGCAGATTGGCGCGGCGCTCGCCACAGTGGTGACGCTGCCGTTCCGGGCCCTGGCCCGGCTGTTCGGCGGCGCCTCGCACTCCACGCGACGCACCGGGCGGGCCCGCAGGGTGTGACTGCGGGCCGTCTTCGGAGCCGGACCGCCAAGGGCGCGTCCGGCTCTCTCCAGCTCCGGCGCGGCCCTGATCCCCCGTTGTCGGTGTCACCTGCCACAATTGCCGCGCAACCTCAGTGAGAAGGCGGTACGGGATCGTGACGACACCCGGATCCATCGCAGTAGGGTCCATCGAAGGCAGGATCGCCGAGGAGCTCGGCGTACGGGAGCGGCAGGTCAAGGCTGCCGTGGAGCTGCTCGACGGCGGTTCGACGGTGCCCTTCATCGCCCGCTACCGCAAGGAAGCGACCGAGATGCTCGACGATGCGCAGCTGCGCACGCTCGAGGAGCGGTTGCGCTATCTGCGCGAGCTGGAGGAGCGGCGGACCGCGATCCTCGAGTCGGTGCGCGAGCAGGGCAAGCTCACCGAGGAGCTTGAGGCGCGGATCCGCGGAGCCGAGACCAAGGCGCGCTTGGAGGACATCTATCTGCCGTTCAAGCCGAAGCGGCGGACGAAGGCGCAGATCGCGCGCGAGGCGGGGCTGGAGCCGCTGGCCGAGGGCCTGCTCAGTGACCCGTCCGTCGAACCTCTGGCCGCGGCAGCGGCGTTCGTCGACGCCGACAAGGGCGTCGCCGACCCGCAGGCGGCCCTCGACGGTGCCCGCGCGATCCTCACCGAGCGGTTCTCGGAGGACGCCGACCTGATCGGCGAGCTGCGCGAGCGCATGTGGGTGCGCGGGCGGCTGGCTGCCAAGGTGCGGGAGGGCAAGGAGGAGGCGGGCGCCAAGTTCGCCGACTACTTCGACTTCGCCGAGCCCTTCACGGACCTGCCCTCGCACCGCATCCTCGCCATGCTGCGCGGCGAGAAGGAGGAGGTCCTCGACCTCGTCCTGGAGCCTGAGGAGCCGACGGACGGGCCTTCGTCGTACGAGGGGATCGTCGCGCACCGCTTCGGGATCACCGACCGGGGCCGCCCCGCCGACAAGTGGCTGACGGACACGGTCCGTTGGGCCTGGCGCACGCGCATCCTGGTGCATCTCGGCATCGACCTGCGGCTCCGGTTGCGTACGGCGGCCGAGGACGAGGCGGTCAACGTCTTCGCGGCGAACCTGCGCGACCTGCTGCTCGCCGCCCCCGCGGGCACGCGTTCGACGCTGGGGCTCGACCCCGGGTTCCGTACGGGCGTGAAGGTGGCCGTCGTCGACGCGACCGGCAAGGTCGTCGCCACGGACGTCATCTACCCGCACGTCCCGGCCAACAAGTGGGACGAGGCCATCGCCAAGCTCGCGCGGCTCGCCAAGGACCACGCGGTCGAGCTGATCGCGATCGGAAACGGCACGGCGTCCCGCGAGACGGACAAGCTCGCCGGTGAACTCATCACCAAGCACCCGGAGTTGAAGCTCACGAAGGTGATGGTGTCCGAGGCCGGGGCCTCTGTGTACTCGGCGTCGGCCTTCGCCTCGCAGGAGCTGCCCGGCATGGACGTGTCGCTGCGCGGCGCCGTGTCCATCGCGCGGCGCCTGCAGGACCCGCTGGCCGAGCTGGTGAAGATCGACCCGAAATCGATCGGCGTCGGGCAGTACCAGCACGATCTGTCCGAGGTGAAGCTGTCCCGGTCACTGGACGCGGTGGTCGAGGACTGTGTGAACGGCGTCGGAGTGGACGTGAACACGGCGTCCACGCCACTGCTGGCGCGGGTGTCCGGGATCTCGTCCGGGCTCGCGGAGAACATCGTGGCGCACCGGGATGCCAACGGTCCGTTCAAGTCGCGGTCCGAGCTGAAGAGCGTGGCGCGGCTGGGGCCGAAGGCGTACGAGCAGTGCGCGGGCTTCCTGCGGATCCGGGGCGGTGACGACCCGCTGGACGCGTCCAGCGTGCACCCGGAGGCGTATCCCGTGGTGCGGCGGATGGTGAAGACGGCCGGCAGTGAGGTTGCCTCGCTGGTCGGCAACACGAGTGTGCTGCGTTCGCTGAAGCCGACCGACTTCGTGGACGAGACGTTCGGTCTGCCGACGGTGACGGACATCTTGAAGGAGCTGGAGAAGCCGGGGCGTGACCCTCGGCCGGCCTTCAAGACGGCGACCTTCAAGGAGGGTGTGGAGAAGATCTCCGACCTGACGTCCGGAATGATCCTTGAGGGCGTTGTGACGAACGTGGCGGCGTTCGGGGCGTTCGTGGACGTCGGTGTCCACCAGGACGGCTTGGTGCACGTCTCCGCGATGTCCAAGACGTTCGTCAAGGATCCGCGTGACGTCGTGAAGCCCGGCGACATCGTCAAGGTGAAGGTCCTCGAGGTCGACATTCCGCGCAAGCGGATCTCGCTGACGCTGCGGCTGGATGACGAGGCTGCCCCTAAGGAGGCGCGCGGTGGGGGGCGCCCGCAGCGTGGCGGGCGGGCGCCGCAGCAGCAGCGTGGGCAGCAGCAGGGTCGCGGTGGTGGCGGGTCGCGGCAGGCGCAGGCGCCGTCGCCCGGCAACAGTGCGATGGCGGATGCGTTGCGGCGGGCGGGGTTGGTTGACCCCAAGGGGGGTCGGGGACGGTGAGCGTTGTGGGTGGGTGAGGGGTTTTCTTTCCCCAAGCCCGCCCCTTCCCGGAACTGGGGGCTGCTGCGCCCCCAGGCCCCCTTCAGAGGTTGGTTTTCGACTGCCGGTCCGTTGCGGCTGGTCGCGCCCGCGCGGCGGAGCCGCATATGTCACAGCCCCGCGCCCCTGCCGGGGCGCGCCCCGCAGGCCGTTGGGCCGAGTGCAGTAGCACGAGCGGCTGCCTTGATCCGGGCGGGCGAAGCTGGACACCCAGTCCGGGTTCGCGCCGCCGTTCAGGGAGAGCCGATGCCGTGCCCCACTCCACCCTGCCGCCGTTTCCCGCTTGGGCCCCGCCTGGGCGTGGCCTCACTCATCGCTGCCTGTCTGGCCTTGCTGTCCCCTGCCGCCGGTGCTGCCACGCCGGCCGGACCGGACCCTCAAGGCTCACTCCAGGAGCAGCTGGAGGAGCTGGTCCGCACGCCGGGCGGCCCGCCCGGCGTCATCGCCGTCCTCCGCGATGGCAGGAGCAGCCGGGTCGTCCGGGCCGGCGTCGCGTACCTGGCGACCGGCCGCCGACCCGACCCTGACGACCACATGCGCCTCGCCAGTGCGGCCAAGGCGTTCAGCGGCGCGGTGGCGCTGTCACTCGTCGACCGCCACGAACTAGGTCTGGACGACACCTTGCGCGAGCGGCTGCCCCGCCTGCCCGAGGCATGGGGCGCCGTGACGCTGCGCCAGCTGCTGAACCACACCAGCGGCCTGCCCGACTACTCGCAGGCCCCGGCGTTCGTGCAGACCGTTCAGGCCGACCCCCGTCACCGTTTCGACTCCCGACGGCTGCTCGACTACGTCGCCGACCAGCCTCTGCGCTTCCCGCCCGGCTCCCAGTACCAGTACTCCAACTCCGACAACATCGCCGTCGCCCTGATGGCTGAAGCGGCGACCGGTACGCCGTACGAGCGTCTGCTGCACGAGCTGGTGTATCGGCCGCTGGGCCTGCGCGACACGAGCCTGCCGCAGGGCTACCGGATGCCGAGGCCCTATCTGCACGGCTACGACGTGAGCCCGCCCGAGCCGCCGGAGGACGTCAGCGAGGTCCTTGGCATGTCCGGTGTGTGGGCTTCGGGCGGCATCGTCTCCACGCCCGCCGACGCGACCCGCTTCATCCGCGGCTATGCAGGCGGCCGGCTGTACGGCAACGACGTCGTTTCGGAGCAGAGGCGTTGGATCCCCGGGGCGGCGTCCGAGCCCGCCGGGCCGGGGCGTAACGACGCGGGACTCGCCATTTTCCGGTACACGACCCGGTGCGGGGTGGTGCTGGGGCATACCGGCAACACTCTCGGTTACACGCAGCTGATCGCGGCCACGCCGGACGGGCGCCGGTCGCTGACCTTCTCCGCCACCACTCAGATCAACGAGGCCCTGAAGCCCGATCTGCTGCGGAAACTGCGCACCGTCCAGGAGAACTTCGTCTGTGCGGTGCTGCGACACAGGGGCTGACGCCCTAGCGTTCCGTCACCTTGCCGCCGGCGACCTCCAGGCGGCGGGTGACGTGGACCGCGTCCAGCATGCGGCGGTCGTGGGTGACCAGGAGCAGCGTGCCCTCGTATGAGTCGAGCGCTGATTCCAGTTGTTCGATGGCCGGCAGGTCCAGGTGGTTGGTGGGTTCGTCCAGGACCAGGAGGTTGACGCCTCGGCCCTGGAGGAGGGCCAGGGCGGCGCGGGTGCGTTCGCCGGGTGACAGGGTGGCTGCCGGTCGCAGGACGTGGTGCGAGGTGAGGCCGAACTTGGCCAGGAGGGTGCGTACTTCGGCCGGTTCCGTTTCCGGGACCGCCGTGCAGAACGCGTCCAGGACGGCCTCGGAGCCGTAGAACAGTTGGCGGGCCTGGTCGACCTCGCCGACCAGGACGCCGGAGCCCAGGGAGGCGTGGCCCGCGTCCACCGGTACGCGCCCCAGCAGGGCGGCCAGCAGCGTGGACTTGCCCGCGCCGTTGGCGCCGGTGACGGCCACCCGGTCCGCCCAGTCGATCTGCAACGACACCGGTCCGAGCACGAAGCCGCCTCGTCGTACCTCCGCGTCGCGCAGAGTGGCGACCACGGCACCGGAGCGCGGGGCCGCCGCGATCTCCATGCGCAGCTCCCACTCCTTGCGCGGCTCCTCGACGACGTCGAGCCGTTCGATCATGCGCTGGGTCTGCCGGGCCTTCGCGGCCTGCTTCTCACTGGCCTCGCTACGGAACTTGCGGCCGATCTTGTCGTTGTCGTTGCTCGCCTTGCGCCGGGCGTTCTTGACGCCCTTGTCCATCCAGGAGCGCTGCATCTGGGCCCGGTCTGCGAGCGCTGCGCGCTTGTCGGCGTACTCCTCGTAGTCCTCGCGAGCGTGCCTGCGGGCGACGTCCCGTTCCTCCAGATACGCCTCGTATCCGCCGCCGTACAGCCTGATCTGCTGCTGTGCGAGGTCGAGTTCGAGGACCTTGGTGACGGTGCGGGTGAGGAACTCGCGGTCGTGGCTGACGACGACCGTGCCTGCGCGCAGTCCGCTCACGAAGCGTTCCAGGCGTTCGAGGCCGTCCAGGTCGAGGTCGTTGGTGGGCTCGTCGAGGAGGAAGACGTCGTAGCGGGAGAGGAGGAGGGAGGCGAGGCCGGCGCGGGCCGCCTGGCCGCCGGAGAGCGAGGTCATGGGCTGGTTCAGGTCGACGCCGAGGCCGAGCGAGTCCGCGACCTGGTCGGCTCGCTCGTCCAGGTCGGCGCCGCCGAGGTCGAGCCAGCGCTCCAGGCTCGTCGCGTACGCGTCGTCCGCGCCCGGTGCCCCGTCGACGAGCGCCTGGGTCGCCTCGTCCATCACGCGCTGGGCCTCTGCCACACCGGTGCGGCGGGCCAGGAACTCCCGTACGGTCTCGCCCGGCCGGCGTTCCGGCTCCTGCGGCAGATGCCCGACGGTGGCGGTCGGCGGGGAGAGCCGCAGCTCGCCCTGCTCGGGCAACAACTGCCCGGCGAGCATGCGCAGCAGCGTGGACTTGCCCGCGCCATTGGCCCCGACGAGACCGATCACATCGCCGGGCGCGACAACGAGGTCGAGCCCGGAGAAGAGCGAGCGGTCACCGTGACCTGCGGCGAGGTTCTTTGCGACGAGGGTGGCAGTCATCAGGGGCTGATCCTAATCGCCCGTCCAGCGGGCCGGCGCCGGGTTTTCCGCGCCCTCGCTTCCCCGGAACAGCAGCCATCGCCTCCCAGAACCGCGCGCTTCGCGCCGCGCAGCTGCCGCCGGCCGACACGGCAGAAGACCTGGGCAACTTATTCCCTGACACGAAGCAGGCATCGAGATCGGCTTCGGCCAGAGCCTCGACAGACTCGCGGCGACCCTCGCCACGGACTCGCACGACACCGGCACCGAGCACGACACCGACACAGACACAAGGAGCACGAAATGATCGAGCAGACCGGCGGCCGCAGGGTCGTCACCAACATGGCCCTCTCCCCCTGCGGGGCGCAGTCCCTCGCCGAGGACGCCGAGCGCTCCGCCCCCGCCCCCGACCCCGCCGGATGCAGTCACTCAACCCCCATCGCCTCCACCAGCACACCCCCCGAAGTCCGCGCCACGATGAAGGACTCCCCCTTCGTCGCCTTCGCGTCCAGCGCGAGCCGGTGCTCACCCGCTTCCAGCACTCCGTCGAAGACTTCGTAGGCGTGCGTGCGGTACAGGCGGTCCAGGCGGTAAGCGGTCAGTTGGACCCGGCACGGGGACGTGACCTCGACGCCCGCCTCGCCGTCCGCGGCGACCAGGCGGGTGAGGCGGCGCTGCTCCCGTGGGCTGCGGTCCAGGGCGTTTTCGATCTGGGCGACGAGGAGCGGGACGATCGGGGCGAGCCCGTCGACGTACGCGACCTCGACGCCGGCGCTCTCGAAGGACTGGCGTACGGCGGCACGTTCCTGCTCGGTGACGGCGCGGCCGAAGGCGACAGCGCCGTACGTGCGCAGCTCGTCGGCGGGGATATCGGCGGCGTCCTGGGTGGTCTCGGCGCCGATGCCGATGATGCGCAGGGCGGTGGCGAGTTTGGCGAGGACGGCGGCTCGGGTGCCGATGAGCAGGACCCGGCGGCGCTCTCCACCGGCGGCGGTGAGCCCGGGGTTCGTCAGCAGGGAGCCCAGCGCGGCGCGGTACTCGGCGCCACGGAAGCGGAACGGCCCTATTCCGTGGTACCCGTTGAGCTCCAGGTCCGCCCGCTCGTCGGTCTGCCAGGCGAAGTCGCGCCATACATAGTCGTCGCCGCGTCTCTCGATCACGGCGGTGACGGCACCGCAGGCGAGGTCCTCGCACTCGGGGCAGCCGTAGATGACGTACCGGCCGCCCGCCAAGGGGGCGTCGGCTTCCAGGAGGAGACTGTGCACCTGCGCGCTGAAGATCGCGGGCGGTATGTCGGAGGCGAGCGGGGAGACGGCGTCGAGGTCGGAGAGCTGGAACAGCAGCGGCCGTCCGTCGACGATGAAGTCCACGAACTCCCGGTGCACTTGGTAGTCACCGTTGGTGAGGACTCCACCGGCGCGGATGGCCGGTGCCAGGCCGAAATTCGCGTACTCGGCAGACATGCTGTGAGTATCCCCAGACTGGGGGTGATGTGAGCACGGCATGACGGATTCCGTTAACGTCCGGCTGTGAACAGTGAGCGGAACGATGACGTGATCGTGGTCGGCGGCGGTGTCATAGGACTCACGACGGCCGTCGTCCTCGCGGAGAGCGGCAGGCGGGTACGGATCTGGACGCGGGAGCCCGTCGAGCGGACCACCTCTGCCGTTGCCGGCGCGATCTGGTGGCCGTACCGCATCGAGCCGGAGGTGCTCGTCGGTGAGTGGGCGCTGCAATCACTGTCCGTGTACGAGGAGTTGGCGGCGCGGCCCGAGGAGACGGGCGTACGCATGGTCGAGGGCGTACACGGTGAGACGGTGCTGGACGGGCTCGGGTCGTGGGCTGCTCGGGTGCCGGGACTGCGGGCGGCGACGGCGGCGGAGTACACCGGGGTGGGGTTGTGGGCGCGGCTGCCGCTGATCGACATGCCGGTGCATCTGGCCTGGCTGCGCGAGCGGTTCGTCAGGGCCGGCGGGACGGTCGAGGAGCGGAACGTCGCGGATCTCGCGGAGGTCCCGGCGCCGGTTGTCGTCAACTGCACGGGCCTTGGCTCGCGGGAGCTCGTACCGGATCCGGGGATGTGGCCCGTGCGGGGGCAGTTGGTGATCGTGGAGAACCCCGGGGTGACCACGTGGCTGACCTCGGGGGATTCCGGCAACAAGGCGACGTACTTCTTTCCGCAGCCGGGCGGGCTGATCCTCGGCGGGACCGCTCAGGAAGGCGACTGGTCCCTGACGCCCGATCCGGCCGTGGCCGAAGCGATCGTGCGGCGGTGTGCGGCGCTGCGGCCGGAGATCGCCGGAGCTCGGATCATCGATCAACGGGTGGGCCTCAGGCCGGCCCGCGACGCGGTGCGGCTGGAGCGTGAACTCCTGCCCGGCGGCCGGGTGTTGGTGCACAACTACGGGCACGGCGGGGCGGGCGTCACCGTCGCGTGGGGCTGCGCGCGGGAGGCGGCAGGGCTCGCCTCCCGCTGACGCACAGATGCCTGCTAAGCAGATGGTGCGGTACCGCGCCCCTAAAAAAGGAGGCCGCAGGCCTCTTTTTTAGGGGCGCGGGGAACTGCGCGACCAGCCACGACGAACCCGCAGCTTCGAACCGCACTTCAAGCGGAGCTAACGGTGCTCGTGCCCGAGCGGGTCCCCTTCCGTGTCGGTGCCGGGTCCGGGACCGACACGGATCCCGAAGTCGCCGTCGTACTGCTTGTGCCCCTCGATCACGGCGAGTTCGACGGCCTCGGAGCCCATCGCACTGCGCACGATGACCGGGTCCCTGCGCAGATCACGCATGAGGGCGACGCACATACCGGTCATGATGAGGACAAAGGGGGCGGCCGCGAGGATCGTGAGGTTCTGCAAGCCGGTGAGCGCATCGCCCTTGCCGCTGCCGATGAGCAGCATGATCGCGGCCACGGCCCCGGTCACCACGCCCCAGAACACCACGACGAGACGGCCGGGTTCGAGCGCGCCCTTCTGGGAGAGCGTGCCCATCACGATGGACGCGGCGTCGGCTCCCGAGACGAAGAAGATGCCCACCAGGATCATCACGAGCAGGCTGGTGACCGTCGCGATGGGGAACTCCTGCAGGACGCCGAAGAGCTGGCCCTCGGGGGTCGCCTCCTTGGCGAGCCGGTCGCCCTCCTGCAGCTTCATCGCCGAACCGCCGAAGACCGCGAACCAGACGAGACTGACCGTGCTGGGCACGAGGATGACGCCGCCGACGAACTGCCGGATGGTGCGGCCACGGCTGATGCGGGCGATGAACATGCCGACGAACGGCGTCCAGGAGATCCACCACGCCCAGTAGAAGACGGTCCAGCTGCTCAGCCAGTCCGCGACTCCCTCGCCGCCACTGGCCTCGGTACGGCCGGCGAGCTGCGGCAGGTCGCCCAGGAAGGAGAAGACCGAGGTGGGCAGCAGATCGAGCACGATGACAGTCGGGCCGACGATGAACACGAACAGGGCGAGCAGCAGCGCCAGCACCATGTTGATGTTGGAAAGCCACTGGATGCCCCGCTCGATGCCGGAGACGGCCGAGGCGACGAAGGCCAGCGTCAGCACGGCGATGATGGCGACGAGAAGCCCGGTGCTCACGTCGTCCATCCAGTCCAACTCGGTGAAGCCGGAGCCGATCTGGAGCGCGCCGAGGCCCAGCGAGGCCGCGGAGCCGAAGACGGTGGCGACGATCGCGAGGATGTCGATCACGCGACCGGCGGTGCCGTTCGCGTGCTTTTCACCGATAAGCGGGGTGAACACCGCGCTTATCGTCTGACGCCGGCGTTTGCGGAAGGTGCTGTAGGCGATGGCGAGGCCGACCACCGCGTAGATCGCCCAGGGATGCAGCGTCCAGTGGAAGAGGGTGGTGGCCATCGCCGTCTGCATGCGCTCGGCGGAGTCGGCTGGGCTGGTGCCCGGCGGGGGCGTGGTGTAGTGCGAGAGCGGCTCGCTCACGCCGTAGAACATCAGGCCGATGCCCATACCGGCGCTGAACATCATCGCGACCCATGACACGGTGCGGAACTCGGGCTCCTCGCCCTCCGTACCGAGGTGGATCCTCCCGTAGCGGCTGGCCGCAAGCCAGAGCGCGAAGACCACGAAGCCGGAGGCGGCGAGCATGAAGGCCCAACCGCCGTTGTGCATGAGTCCGCCGAGCATGTCGCCGGCAACGCTCTCCAGCGAGTCGGTCGCGACGGCACCCCAAATCACGAAGGCCACGGTGAGCGCGGCCGTGACGCCGAACACGACGCGATCGGTGCTGTGGTCGGGGCCGCCCGGGACGTCCGCTGGACCTCCCAGGCCTCCCCTCTTCTTCAGGTCTTCAGTCATCGGCGGCACCTTCCCCAGGAGGCAGAACGGAAACACTTGTTCCTGATTGCGCCCCTAGGAACTACCACAGGTACCGCCGATCTCAACCCTTTCAGCGGTTGCCTCCCGGCACCCGCTGCGGGGTCCGGGGCTCGGCGACCCCGTCGAGAGTGGCGCCCGGCCTGACGTGCGCGGATCCCGAGGTAGCGCCCGAGAAGGCCTTGGCGCCTCCGACGAACGGGACACGGGCCCACGTACGGGACAGGTCGAGCTTCAGCGTCGGTGTGGTGGACGGCGGGTCGATGAGGTCCTTGTCGGTGCCCGCCACGATCAGTGCGAGACGGTGCCCGGCCGGGACGACGTGATCGCTCGCGTGCAGGTCGAGGCTGATGGTGTACGGCTTGCCCGGCGTGAGCGGGACGCCCTTCAGGTCCGAGGCATGATTGCCGAGGTCGGCCCAGCCCCGGCTGAACACCGTGTAGTCGACGTCCGCGGTCTTGGCCCGCGTCTCCTTGAAGCAGGAGCTGTCACCCGTGGTGCTCGGGCCCCAGCAGGAGCGGTCGGTGAGCGTGGTGATGCCCTCGGCGGCGTCCGCGTAGTCACGGATGGTGTCCGGGCCGAGGTCGACAAGTACCGCGGAGAGATGGGCGGTTGTGGTGCTCGGTGTGGCGGTGACGGTCACCTTGGAGGAGCCGGACAGCCGGAGGTCGCGGGTGAGCGGCTTGGTGATGAAGCCGGCCTTGCCGGCAGTCGACTGGTCGATCTGCGCGGCCCAGTCGGTCTCGTCCTGGCTCGAGTCGTCGGTGAAGGTCTCGGTGCCGGATCCGGTACGCAGTCCAAGGGTGCCCACGCCCGCCTGCTCGCCCTTGCCGGGACGCAGGCTCACGGTGTCCGTGCCGCGCGGCGGCCAGACGCTCGACGTCTCCCACTTGTCGGGGGCCCGCTCGATGTCGGCCATCGGCTCGTCGTCGATGCCGTTGTCGTAGCCGAGGAGTTCGTGGTCGAACCAGCGGTGCAGGGTGTCCACCCATTCGGCTCGGCGGAAGTCGAAGGGGTCGACATGGCCGGTCTGCGACAGCCAGATCTTGCGCTCGACACCGTTCTTCGCGAGGGCGTCCCACCACTGGCCGAAGTGCTTGGGGCGGACGTTGAGGTCCTGCATGCCGTGGATGACGAACACGCTCGCGTCGACCTTGTGGGCGTCCTTCACGTAGTCACGCTCGGTCCACAGCTTCGTCCAGTCGCCGGTGCGCGGGGCCCCTTCGACGAGTTTCTGCTGCACGGCGGCGCACTTGGCGCGGGCGTCGGGGCTCTCGACGTAGTTGGACAGCCAGTCGGGTCCGGAGTCGTACAGCGGGGCGCCCTTGGCGAAGTAGTAGTCGTACCAGGAGGAGATGGCCGCGATCGGGACGATCGTCTCCAGGCCCTCGACTCCGGTCGCGGCGACGCCGTTCGCGACGGTGCCGTCGTAACTCTTGCCGATCATGCCGGTCTTGCCGTTGGTCCAGTCCGCCTTGGCCTTCGCACTGCCCGTCCGGGAGGTGTAGCCCTTGGCGCGGCCGTTCAGCCAGTCGACAACGGCCTTCGCGGACTGGACGTCGGAGCGTCCGCCGACGTCCACGCAGCCGTCGGAGCGGTTGGTGCCGGTGAAGTCGACGCCGACGAACGCGTAGCCGCGCGGCACGAAGTAGTTGTCGTAGAACAGCGGCATCTGGACGACGTTGCCGTTCGCGTCGTACGTCTTCTTCTGGCTCTCGTTGCCGCGCCCGCAGCAGGAGTAGTACGGGCTGGCGTCCATGATCACGGGTATCTTCCGGCCCTGCCGGGCGAGTTCGCGGGGCCGGACGATGTCGACGGCGACGCGGTCGGTCTTCCCGTCCTTGTCGCCGTCGAGTCGGGTGTCCACCCAGACGGACTCGCGTATCGCGTTCTCGTACGAGTACACGGGCTTGCTCTCCCGCGGGGCGCTCTGTGCGGCGGCCGGGGTGAGGAGCGTGGCCATCAGGGCGGCGGTGGCCGCCGTCGCGAGCGTTCTCCAGGTCCTGAAGCGCATGACGCGCGCACGTATCGGCATGGCCGGAAGGTACCCCGGTCAACTCCTGGGCGAAAGGGGGACGTTGGGGGATCCGAGGGGCCGCACGGGTCACACGGGGAGAAGGGTCTTGAAAGGCCCGTGGGATGAATTGGCTCATGTCGGCCGAATGGCGATCGTGTGACGGGGGCGGCCGTGGACACGACAGCGTCTACAGGGACTGAATAGTGTCCGAGCAGACTTCATGCCCCCCACGACTTGGAGCTGAACGTGCACCGCAGAATCATCGCCCCGGGCGCGCTCGCGGCCTCCCTGCTGCTGGCGATCCCGGCATCGGCGGCCGACTACGAGCCCGGAGCGCCGGGCATCGGCGATCCCTACTACCCGGCCTACGGCAACGGTGGATACGACGTCTCGCACTACGACCTCCGGCTCAAGTACCAGCCGGAAACAGAC
The DNA here is from genome assembly GCF_039532825.1 of Streptomyces vastus. NCBI lineage: Bacteria > Bacillati > Actinomycetota > Actinomycetes > Kitasatosporales > Streptomycetaceae > Streptomyces > Streptomyces vastus. Next base: position 212,391 of record NZ_BAAASJ010000118.1, on the reverse strand, counting down.
AAGTTGGAGGGCACTGCAACCCTCCTGGCGACCACCACACAGGATCTGTCGCGGTTCAATCTGGACTTTCTGCTCGACGTCAGCGAGGTGCGGGTGAACGGCGCGAAGGCGTCGTTCAAGACCTCCGGCGAGCACGAACTGGAGGTCACGCCGAAGACACCGCTGCCCAAGGGCACGCCCGTCACCGTGGTGGTGCGCTACAGCGGCGTGCCGTCCTCGAAGTCGGCGTACGGCTTCACCAGTTGGCACCGCACGCCGGACGGCGGCGTCGGGGCGAACGAGCCCGAGGCGGCCTGGTGGTGGTTCCCGAGCAATGACCATCCGCTGGACAAGGCCACGTACGACGTGTCGGTGGCGGTTCCGGACGGCTCGCAGGCGGTCTCCAACGGCACACTCCAGTCGACGAGTTCACGGGCCGGCTGGACGCGCTACAACTGGCGGTCCAACAAACCGCAGGCCACATATCTCGCGACGCTGGCGGTCGGGAAGTTCGACATCACGACCGGCAAGTCGGAGAGCGGCATCCCGATCGTCAACGCTTACAGCAAGGATCTCGGCGACAACTACGGGGCGGCGCGCGCGAGCATCGAGCGCACCGGGGAGGTCGCCGACTGGCTGACGGAGTACTTCGGGCCGTATCCCTTCAACGCGCTCGGCGGCTACGTCCCGAACACCGCCGAGACCGGGTACGCGCTGGAGACCCAGACCCGGCCCTTCTACAGTCCGCGCCAGTTCGCGAACGGCACGAACGTGTCCGTGGTCGTCCATGAGCTGGCCCACCAGTGGTACGGCAACCTCGTGTCCGTCGCAGGCTGGAAGGACATCTGGGTCAACGAGGGCTTCGCGCGGTACGCGCAGTGGCTGTGGTCGGAGCACGAGGGCGAGGGGACGGCGCAGGAGCTCGCGGACTACGTGTACGCGTCGGTTGCGGCCGACGACCCGTTCTGGAAGGTCAGGCCCGGGGATCCGGGGCCGGAGAACCAGTTCCATCTCGCGGTGTACGACCGGGGCGCCCTGGCCCTCCAGGCCCTGCGCAACGAGATCGGCGACGAGGACTTCTTCGCCATCCTGAAGGGCTGGCCGAAGGAGCATGCGCACGGCAACGCGACGGTCGGCGACTTCGTGAAGTACGCCGAGCGGATCTCGGACCGGCCGCTCGCCGCCCTCTTCGACACCTGGCTCTACCAGCCCTCGAAGCCGAGTGCGCCCGCCGCCCGGGAGGCCTCGATCGCGCCCCTGGCGGGGAAGACTCCGGTCCAGCCGAAGTCCTGGAAGAAGATCGCCGCGACGAATGGCGTGCACGATCACGAGCACGCTCACGAGAACGGGAACGGGAACGGGAACGAGCACGAGCACGAGCACGAGAAGGGGCACGAGGACGGGCACTGAGGCGGGGTGAGGCGGCGGGCGGGCAGCTCACTGCCCGCCCGCCGCGCTTTCCCACTGCTGGTGAGACAGCAATACTGTTGCACCGCACCGCACCCGGGCGCGGTACCGCAGTACGCGAAGGAGCAGCAGCCATGTCGACTGACATCGAGGAGCCGAAGCTCACGGTCGACGAGCTGGCCGCGCGTGCGGGTGTCACGGTGCGCACGGTGCGCTTCTACAGCACCAAAGGCCTGCTGCCGCCGCCCGTGATCGGTCCGCGTCGCGTCGGGCACTACGGGCAGGCACATCTGTCCAGGCTGGCGCTGATCGAGGAATTGCAGCGCCAGGGGATGACGCTGGCCGCGATCGAGCGCTATCTGGAGCAGCTGCCGAGCGACCTGAGCGCCCATGACCTGGCGATCCACCGTGCCGTGGTGGCCTCGTGGGCGCCCGAGTCGGCTCAGGAGATGAGCCGCGCGGAGCTGGAGCGCCGGGCGGGGCGACCGCTGGGCGAGGAGGACCTGGACCGGCTCGCCGCGATGAACGTCGTCGTACGGACTCCAGACGCGGGGACCTGTCAGGTGGATCCGGGGCTGCTGCGGCTGGGCGTACAGCTGCTCGACGTGCCGATCGCGCACGAGACGATCCTCGCCGCGCGCACGGTCCTGCTGGAGCACACGCGCGCGGCGGTCCGGGAACTGTCCCGGCTGCTGCGCGACGAGGTGTCCGGGACCGAGTCGATGGCGGCGGTGAAGTCCCTGTCGGCGCATATGCAGCCACTGGTGGTGCAGGCACTGCTGACCACGTTCCAGCGCTCCCTGAACGAGGAGCTGCGGGAGTGGCTCAAGAGCCCACGCTGAACGGGGCCGTTCCAGGTCTCCCGAACGGCCCCCGCCCGCACCGTACTCACCTCACGCGTCGCTGAACCGCTCCCCCTTCTCCGCCTTCTGGACGAGCAGCGCCGGTGGCGTGAACCGCTCCCCGTAGCGCTCGGCGAGTTCACGCGCGCGTGCCACGAATCCGGGCAGCCCACCCTCGTAGCCGTTGATGTACTGCAGGACGCCGCCCGTCCAGCCGGGGAAGCCGATCCCGAGGATGGACCCGATGTTGGCGTCGGCGACGGACGTCAGGACGCCCTCCTCCAGGAGCCTGACCGTGTCCAGGGCCTCGGAGAAGAGCATGCGCTCCTGCATGTCCTTGAACGGGATCTCGGCGCCTTCGCGTGTGAAGTGCTCCCGGAGTCCGGGCCAGAGCCCCGTGCGCTTCCCGTCGGCGTACTCGTAGAAGCCCGCGCCGCCGCTGCGGCCCGTACGGCCGAACTCGTCGATCATGCGGTCGACCACCGCCTCGGCGGGGTGCGCCGCCCAGGTGCCGCCGGACTCCTCGACGGCCCGCCTGGTCTCGGTGCGGATCTTGCGTGGCAGGGTGAGCGTCAGCTCGTCCATGAGGGAGAGGACCTTGGCCGGATAGCCCGCCTGGGCCGCGGCCTGCTCGACGGAGGCGGGCTCGATGCCCTCGCCGACCATCGCCACGCCCTCGTTGATGAAGTGCCCGATGGCCCGGGAGGTGAAGAAGCCGCGCGAGTCGTTGACGACGATCGGGGTCTTCTTGATCTGCCGTACCAGGTCGAAGGCCCGCGCGAGGGCTTCCTCACCGGTGCGCTCGCCCTTGATGATCTCGACGAGCGGCATCTTGTCGACGGGTGAGAAGAAGTGCAGCCCGATGAAGTCGGCCTGCCGCTCGACGCCTTCGGCCAGCGCGGTGATCGGCAGCGTCGAGGTGTTGGAGCACAGCAGTGCGTCCGGCTCGACGATGTGCTGGATCTCCTGGAACACCTTGTGCTTGAGCGCCGGGTCCTCGAAGACGGCCTCGATCACGGCGTCGCAGCCGGCGAGGTCCTGCGGGTCGGCGGTGGGCGTGATGCGGGCGAGCAGCGCGTCGGCCTTCTCCTGCGTCGTACGTCCTCGGGAGACGGCTTTGGCGCAGAGCTTCTCGGAGTAGCCCTTGCCCTTGGCCGCCGCCTCGGCCGACACGTCCTTGAGGACGACGTCGATGCCCGCGCGTGCGCACGAGTAGGCGATACCCGCGCCCATCATCCCGGCGCCCAGGACCGCGACCTTGCGGACCTGGCGCGGCTCGATGCCCTTGGGGCGGTTGGCTCCGGAGTTGACGGCCTGGAGGTCGAAGAAGAAGGCCTGGATCATGTTCTTGGAGGTCTGGCCCGCGGCCAGCTCCACGAAGTAGCGCGACTCGATGACCTGCGCGGTCTCGAAGTCCACCTGAGAGCCCTCGACCGCCGCCGCGAGGATGTTGCGCGGGGCCGGGTAGGGCGCGCCGCCCGTCTGCTTGCGCAGGGTCGCCGGGAAGGCGGGCAGGTTCGCCGCGAACTTGGGGCTGGACGGTGTGCCGCCCGGAATGCGGTAGCCGGGCTTGTCCCAGGGCTGCGAGGACTCGGGGTTGGCCTCGATGAAGGCGCGGGCCTTGGCGAGCAACTCCTCCTGCGTGGTGGCCACTTCATGGACGAGGCCGTTCTCCAGCGCGCGCCGCGGGCTGTACTGGGTGCCCTGGAGGAGCACCTTCAGCAGGGCGTCGGCGATGCCCAGGAGGCGTACGGTCCGCACGACGCCGCCGCCTCCGGGCAGCAGGCCGAGGGTGACCTCGGGGCAGCCGGTCTTGGAGCCGGGAGCGTCGAGCGCGACGCGGTGGTGGCAGGCGAGGGCGATCTCGTAACCGCCGCCCAGGGCCGCGCCGTTCATCGCGGCTACGACTGGCTTGCCCAGCGTCTCGATACGGCGGAGGTCGCGCTTGATGGCCATGCCCCGCTCGAAGGCGTACTGGGCGTTCTCAGGGGTGACCGCGATCAGTTCGCGCAGGTCGCCGCCCGCGAAGAAGGTCTTCTTGGCGGAGGTGAAGATGATGCCGCGGATGGAGTCCTTCTCGGCCTCCAGCCGGTCGGTGATCGTGGTGAGCGAGTCCCGGAACGCCTGGTTCATGGTGTTCGCGGACTGGTTCGGGTCGTCTAGGACGAGGGTGACGACGCCGGTCCTGTCCTGTTCCCAGCGGATGGTGCTCTCGGTCATGGCTGCTGCTCCGTAAAGGGGACGCCGCAAGGGCGGTGGGGGCCGTAGGAGGGGGACGGGACGGACGGGATGTTCACAGACGCTCGACGATCGTGGCGATGCCCATCCCGCCGCCGACACACAGCGTGGCGAGGCCGAACCGCTTGTCCTGGCGCTCCAGTTCGTCGACGAGGGTGCCGAGGATCATCGCTCCGGTGGCGCCCAGGGGGTGACCGAGTGCGATGGCTCCGCCGTTGACGTTGACCTTGTCCAGGGACAGGCCCATGTCCTTGACGAAGCGGAGGACGACGGCGGCGAAGGCTTCGTTGATCTCGACCAGGTCGATGTCGTCGATGGTCAGCCCGGCCTTGGCGAGCGCCTTGCGGGTGGCGGGCGCGGGCCCCGTGAGCATGATCGTGGGCTCGGAGCCGGAGACGGCGGCGGCGACGATCCGCGCGCGCGGCGTCAGTCCGTACCGCTCCCCGACCTCGCGCGAACCGATCGCCACCAGCGAGGCGCCGTCCACGATGCCGGAGGAGTTGCCCGCGTGGTGCACGTGGTCGATCTTCTCCACCCAGTGGTACTTCTGCAGCGCCACGGCGTCGAAGCCGCCCAGATCGCCGATGTCCGCGAACGACGGCTTGAGGCCCGCCAGCGAGTCGGCGGTGGTGCCGGGGCGCAGGTGCTCGTCGTGGTCCAGGACCGCGAGTCCGCTGCGGTCCTTCACCGGCACGACGGACCGCTCGAAGCGGCCGTCCTTCCAGGCCGCCGCGGCACGTTCCTGGGACAGAGCCGCGTACTCGTCTACATCCCGGCGGGTGAAGCCCTCGATGGTGGCGATGAGGTCGGCGCCGATGCCCTGGGGGACGAAGTTGGTGGCGATGTTGGTCATCGGGTCGGCGAACCAGGCGCCGCCGTCGGAGGCCATCGGCACCCGCGACATCGACTCGACACCGCCCGCGAGCACGAGGTCCTCCCAGCCCGAACGGACCTTCATCGCGGCGAGGTTGACGGCTTCGAGGCCGGAGGCACAGAAGCGGTTCTCCTGGACGCCGGCCACCGTGTCCGGCAGTCCGGACGCGATGGCGGCGATCCGCGCGATGTCCGAGCCCTGGTCGCCGACCGGGCCGACGACTCCGAGCACGATGTCGTCGATCGCGGCCGGGTCCAGATCCGGGAAACGGCCCCGGAGCTCGTGGATGAGCCCGACGACGAGGTCGATGGGCTTGGTGCCGTGCAGGGCGCCGTTCGCCTTGCCGCGTCCGCGCGGGGTGCGGATCGCGTCGTACACGTACGCTTCGGTGCTCACTGGTCAGCCTTTCGGGGAGGGTTGCTCAGGCGCGGAGGGTTGCTCAGGCGGGACGGTTGCTCAGGCGCGAGGACCTGCCGCTTCGTTGGAGACCGCTTCATTCGGGGGCGCCCTTCAGGAGGCGGGGTACGTTCCAGTCGCGGGCCACGTCTTCGGTGTCGGCGCCCGGCTGCGCGGGCCCGCCGCGGACCGAGGTGGGGGTGGCCGAGAAGCGGGGGGCGGGGGCGGGCTGGGTGATGCCGCCGTGGTCGGTGAAGGTGCCGCGGGCGGCGAGGTGCGGGTGCTGCGGCGCCTCGCTCAGGGAGAGGACCGGCGCCACGCACGCGTCGGAGCCCTCGAAGACCGCGGTCCACTCCTCGCGCGTACGGGTCTTGAAGCGGGCCGCCACCGCCTCGCGCAGTGCGTCCCAGCGCGCCGGGTCCTTGTGGGCCGAGGCGTGTTCCGGGATGCCGAGTAGGTCCACGAACTCCTCGTAGAACTGCTTCTCGAGCGCGCCCACCGCCATGTACTGGCCGTCGGCCGTCTCGTACGTGCCGTAGTACGGGCAGCCTCCGTCGAGGAGGTTGGCGCCGCGCCGGTCCTGCCAGCGGCCGGCGGCCAGCATGCTGTGGATCATCGCGGCAAGGTGGGCGGCACCGTCGACGATGGCCGCGTCCACGACCTGTCCGGAGCCGGTCGTACGGGCATGGTGGAGGGCGGCGAGGACGCCGACTACGAGGTAGAGCGAGCCGCCCGCGAAGTCGCCGAGCAGGTTCGCGGGGACGGCGGGCGGGGCATCCGGGGCGCCGATCATGCCGAGGGTGCCGGTCAGCGCGATGTACGCGATGTCGTGGCCCGCGCGCTGGGCGAGCGGGCCCTGCTGGCCCCAGCCGGTCATCCGTCCGTAGACGAGCTTCGGGTTGCGGGCATGGCAGGTTTCGGGGCCGACGCCGAGGCGCTCGGCGACACCCGGGCGGTAGCCCTCGATGAGGATGTCGGCGCGTTCGGCCAGGTCGAGGACGCGGGCCGGGCCGTCGTCCGCCTTCAGGTCGACGAGCACGGACCGCTTGTTGCGGTTGGTGATGTCGTAGTCCGGGTCGACGGCGAGGCCCGAGCCGCCGGGCCGGTCCACACGGACGACGTCGGCGCCCAGGTCGGCGAGGAGCATGGCGGCGAACGGACCGGGCCCGATGCCGGCCAGCTCGACCACGCGCACCCCGGCGAGCGGGCCGTGCCCTACCGTCCCTGCCACTGTCATCGAGCCCCCTGCACTTTGACACTATTGATGTAACACTCGTGATGCTAAGAACGCGTTCCACTCCGCACAAGACTCTGGCGAGCAAGCGCTTAGCCATATCGCTCGGTCATTCTCGACGCCCGACGCCAACAAGGGAATCGCCGGCGGAATCAGCGCGCGTCCAGCTCCGCTATGAGCTTCTTCGGGGCGATCGTGCGGTAACTCTCCTCGACCCAGTCGCACACCAGCTCGGCAGCCGGGGAGCCCTTCTCGTCCAGCGGGATGCTCACCCAGCCGGCCTTCCCGAGGCCGTACCCGGCGGGCTCGGCGCCCGGCGAAGTCATCGCGTGGGCATGCACCGCCTCGTCCTTGAGCTTCACGGTCACGTACATGGGATAGCTGCCGTCCGTCACACCGAGGAAGACGAACACCTTCTTGTTGACCTTCGCGACGGTCTCGCCCCAGGGGAACTCCTCGGTTGCGCCCGGCAGCCCGAGGGCGAACTCGCGCGCTTTCTCCCACTTCTTCAGGGCGGTCGCGGTCGCGGCCATGGCTGCCTCCGGTTCTTGGGGTAGGGCTCCTCGCAAGGGGTCGTGGTTCGGCTCCTCGTATTTCAAGCTAGCCTCAGCCACCGACAACGGCGCGGGGTGTACGGCAGAGAGGTGCCATGAGCAGCCAGAACGGGACGGAGCGGGCGTACGACGTCGTACTCTTCGGGGCTACGGGGTTCGTCGGAAAGCTCACCGCGGAGTACCTCGCCGCGCATGCGCCCGCGGGGCTGCGCTGGGCGATCGCGGCGCGCGACACCACGAAACTGGAGCGGCTGCGCGAGCGGCTGGCCTCGATCGACCCGGCCTGTGCCGAGCTGCCCGTGCTCCGGGCGGACGCCGGCGATCCGGCCTCCCTGCGCGAACTCGCGGTCCACGCGCGCGTGGTGGCCACCACCGTCGGGCCCTACGTGACGTACGGCGAGGAACTGCTCGCCGCCTGCGCGGACGCCGGCACCGACTACGTCGATCTCTGCGGAGAGCCCGAGTTCGTGGACCTCATGTATGTGCGGCACGACGCACGCGCGCGTGAGACCGGGGCGCGGCTGGTGCACGCGTGCGGTTTCGACTCCATTCCGCACGACCTGGGCGCGTACTTCACCGTCCGTCAGCTTCCCGAAGGGGTGCCGCTGACCGTCGACGGGTTCGTACGCGCCGACGGGATGTTCTCCGGCGGCACATTCGCCTCCGCCCTCAACCAGTTCTCGCGCGGGCCACAGATGGCCGCCGCGGCGCGGGACCGCGGGCAGCACGAGCCGCGGCCGGCCGGCCGACGGGCGTACGCGCCTCTGGGCGCGCCCCGGTATGCCAAGGAGGTGGGCGCGTGGGCGGTGCCGCTGCCCACGATCGACGCGCAGGTCGTGCAGCGCTCGGCCCGCGCCCTGGAGCGGTACGGGCCCGACTTCCGCTACCGGCACTACGCGGCCGCCAAGCGGCTGCCGTTCGCCGTGGGAGGTGTGGCCGCGGCCGGTGCGGCCTTCGCGGCGGCGCAGCTGCCACCGGCCCGGCGCTGGCTCTCGGACCGGCTCAAGCCCGGGGAGGGGCCGAGCGAGGAGAAGCGGGCGAGGAGCTGGTTCTCGGTGCGGTTCGTGGGAGAGGGCGGCGGACGCCGCGTCTTCACGGAGGTCGCGGGCGGCGACCCCGGCTACGGCGAGACCGCCAAGATGCTCGCCGAGTCCGCCCTGTGCCTGGCCTTCGACGAACTCCCGCCGACATCGGGCCAGGTCACGACGGCGGTGGCGATGGGCGACCGGCTCATCGAGCGCCTGCAGGGGGCGGGAATCAGCTTCCGGGTCGCGGCCTCTCGCTAGCCGACCTACCAGCCCATGACCGTGTAGATCATCCCCGCTATCCAGCCGACCCCGGCGAGGGCCGCGAGGATCAGGCCCGCCATCAGGGCGCGCTCGACGGGCTGGCTGGGGGTGGCGGCGGGCTTCGGGGCGCGGTGTGTCGTCATGCGGGCCAGCCTGCCGAGCGGGGCGGGGGCCCGGCATCCGTACAGATACTCAGACGACGTACTCAGTCGCCTTCAGGGCCTTGCGGCACAGCGCGTCAGCGCGGCGGGTCGTCTCCGGGAGGCGGAAGCGGGGCGCGAGTCGCAGCGTGTGGGCGCAGGCGTTGTCCAGGCTCACCCGGTGGCCGACCGAGACGAAGACCGGCTTGACGCCCTGCTGGGTGCGCAGCGCCCGGCCGACCTCCTCCTCGCCCGCGAGCAGCGGGGACGAGGATCCGCGCGGGGCGCCCGGTTCCTCGTGCGTGAAGGTGAACGGGTTCTTGGCGACGCCGATGGCCGGCAGGCCCGTGAGGACGCCGAGGTGGCTGGCCAGTCCGAAGCGCCGGGGGTGGGCGAGTCCGTAGCCGTCGCAGACGACGAGGCCCGGCTCGCAGGGCAGCGCGTCGAGGGCGGCCAGGACGGCCGGGACCTCGCGGAAGGCGAGCAGCCCGGGGACGTAGGGGAAGGACACCCGCCCCACAGCCGTGGACTCGGCCACGATGTCCAGATTCGCCGCGTCCAGGACGACGGCCGCGGCCACGACGACATCACGCTCGTCGTCGTACGCCACGTCCACCCCCGTCACCCGACCGGTCCCCGGCGGCGGCCCCGGCTCGTCAAGTACGACGCGCCCGCGCAACTCGTCCTGCACGGCACGCGCTTGCTCTTCGGTGGTGGGCCAGCCCGCGGGGATGCGTACGGTCGTCATAGTGGAACGAGCGTACGCGGCGGCCCGGTGACGGGGCTGCGATCAGCGGCCGAGGGCCCTCGACAGCTCCTCCTTGTTCATCTTGGAGCGCCCCTCGATGTTGCGGCTCTTCGCCTCCTCGTAGAGCTGGTCGTACGTGGCCCCTCCACGGGACTCACGGCCGCCGCGACGGCCGGTCGAGGTGTCCTGGGCCGACGTGCGGCTCGTGCTCTTCGACTCGCCGCGCTGAGCGCGTTCCTTGTTGGTGGTTCGGGCGGCGATCTCCTCGGCGCGCCGCTCGCTCGCGCCGCGTTCACGCTCGCTTTCCCTGATGTGTTCCTGCTGGCGTTCCCGCTTGGAACTCGAGCCACGTGCCATGGCCAGGACTCCTTGCTGCTAGAAGACTGCTGGAAGCCGCCCCTCTTCCAGCCAAGCACGGCCCGGGCCCACCCGCATCAGCGCTCCAGCCGTGCCACCCGGCCCTGCTCCCCGGAGGCCCAGCAGCCCAGGTCGGGGGTGCAGTCGACGGTGTCGTACGAGCCCGTTTCGAGGGTGCGCCAGGTGCGCCCGCCGTCGGTGGTGAGGTCGGTTCCGGTGGGTCCGACGGCGAGGGCGGCCGAGCGGCTGTGCGGGAGCCAGGTGACGCCGGAGCGGTAGGCGGGCGGCGGCTGCGCGGCGGGCGTCCAGGTGCGGCCGGCGTCGCCGCTGACGGCGGCGGCCCGCGGTGACGGCTGGTCCGCGCGGTAGTCGCCGCCGACCGCGATGCCGTGCGTACGGTCGCGGAAGGCGAGGGCGAAGACACCGCGTGCCGGGTCGCCCGCGGGAATCGTGGTGTCGGTGGCCGTCCAGGTCAGTCCGCGGTCGGAGGAGTGCAGCACGCGCGCGCGTGCGGCCCCGCCCGTGGCCAGCCACACGTCGCGCGGCCCCGAGCTGACGAGGCACTGCCCACTGGCGGCGAAGCCCGCCTCGCCCTCCTGCGCCGCGGGCATCCCGTCGCTGGGCAGCACCTTCCACGAGCGTCCGCCGTCGCTGGTCGACAGGATCCGGAACTTTCCGTCCACGGGGTCGCTCATCGCCAGTCCGTGGCGCCGGTCGAAGAACGTAACGCAGTCGTAGAAGGCCCTCGCGTCGGTGTTGCGGAAGGACTCGGTCCAGGTCTCGCCGCCGTCGTCGGTGCGGAAGATCCGCGAGGCCTCGCCCTCGCCGATGGCCAGCACCACGGCTCGCTTGTGGTCGAACGCCTCGATGTCCCGGAACTCCAACTCGGCGGCCCCGGGCGGCGATACGTTCCGCCAGCTCGCGCCGCCGTCAAAGGTGCGCAGCACGGTGCCGCGGGATCCGGCCAGCCACGCCGTGTTCCGGCTGACGGCGGAAAGCCCGCGGAAGCGTACGTCGGTGCCGCTGTCCTTGAGCTCCCAGTGCGGGGGCCGCCTGTCCGGTTCCTCTGCCCGGGCGGGCGCCGCGAGGGCGGCGGCGAGCGCGGCCCCGCAGACCCCCGCCGCCAGCAGTCGCCTCATGAATCTCTTCGGTCGCGTTGTCCCCAAGCCCCTCATGGCGGGCGAAGCTAGCCCACTCCCCCGGTGGCGTCCAGATGCCCCAACTGACAGCGTTGGCCACTTCGGTGATTAAAGGCGGTGACACAGGTCACTCGAACTTGATGTGCCTTCGTGAGCACGGAATGGCTGATTCTGTCGTCTCTTCAAGTGCACGGCGTCATCCGTTCACCGTTCGTCAAGCCGTCACAAGGGAGCAGGCGTTGTCCACTGTCATCGAGCAGCCTGTCGAGGCCCGCCTCGTCGCCGCCGCGCCGCGGATGCCGAGCATTCCCGCGGCGCTCCACTACGACCCTCGTGAACCGTTCGCCGTCCGTATGACCTTCCCGGCCCCGGCCACCCTCGAAGGCGTGGACGTGTGCTGGACCTTCGCCCGCGAGCTGCTCGTCTCCGGTCTGGAGGAGCCGGTGGGCCGCGGCGACGTACGGGTGCGGCCGTACGGATACGACCGCATCGTTCTGGAGTTCCACGCTCCCGAGGGCACCGCCGTGGTGCACGTCCGCGCGGGTGATCTGCGGCGCTTCCTGCAGAGCACGACGGAGCTGGTGCCGCTCGGCCTGGAGCACCAGCACCAGGACATGGACCACGCCCTCGCCGAACTGCTGCGGGACGCCCACTGATCCCTTCGACCCCTTTCAACTCCTGCGCGCCGCGTCGGACGAGCGCGCGGGCCGGCCGAGGCAGGGGCCCACGTTAATGCGTTGACACGCACCCGGCCCCCTCCTACGGTGTACAGCGGTCCTGTTGCCGTCGATTGGAGAAGGACGTTGCTCGTCTGAGGTCCTGAGACACCGCGTCACACCTGTCTGCGTGTGTGCGCCGCGTGCGACCTCGGCATACGAGCCGTCCTCCGGAGCGGGACCTTCCCCGGACCTCCAGGACTCCTGCCCGCCTTTTCGGCCCTCGTCGCCTCCCCGGTGCCCTGCCGGTGCATGCCGGTGTCTCGATACGCGTTGCCCTGACCGCATCAAGCAACCGCGAGGCCCCATGTCTACCTCCCCCACCGCCATCACCTGCACCTCCCTCCGCTTCTCCTGGCCGGACGGCAGCACCGTCTTCGACGATCTGCAGGTGGCCTTCGGACCCGGCAGAACCGGGCTCGTCGGCGTCAACGGGTCAGGAAAATCAACCCTGTTGAAGCTGATCGCCGGGCAGCTCACACCGAGCGACGGCACCGTCCGGGTGGCAGGCGAGGTCGGCTACCTGCCGCAGAACGTCACCCTCGACACCTCGCTGCGCGTCGACGAGGCACTCGGCATGGCCGAAAAGCGCGCCGCGCTGCACGCCATCGAGGCGGGCGACGTCGCCGAGCACCACTTCGATGTCGTCGGCGACGACTGGGACGTCGAGGAACGCGCCGTCGCAACGATGGGCGAACTCGGCCTCGGCCACATCGAGTTGGACCGCACGATCGGCGAGGTCTCGGGCGGCGAGTCCGTCCTGCTGCGCCTGGCCGCGCTGCTCCTGCGCCGACCCGACGTACTCCTGCTGGACGAGCCCACCAACAACCTTGACCTGTACGCCCGTCGGCGCCTGTACGCGGCGGTAGAGGCCTGGTCGGGAGTGATGGTCGTGGTCAGCCACGACCGCGAGCTCCTCGAACTGGTCGACCAGATCGCGGATCTCCACTCCGGCCAAGTCACTTGGTACGGCGGCAACTACTCGGCGTACGAGGAGGCGCTCGCGACCGAACAGGAGGCGGCCGAGCGCATGGTGCGTGTCGCCGAAGCCGACATGAAGAAGCAGAAGCGTGAACTGACCGAGGCTCAGGTCAAGTTGGCCCGTCGCAAGCGGTTCGCGCAGAAGATGTACGACACCAAGCGCGAACCCCGGGCCGTGATGAAGCTGAAGAGCCGCGCGGCCCAGGTCTCCGCCGGCAAGCACCGCATCATGCACGAGGACAAGCTCGCGGAGGCCAGGGAGCGCCTCGACGAGGCGGTCGACGCCGTACGGGACGACGACGAGATCCGCGTGGACCTGCCGTACACGGCCGTGCCGCCCGGCCGCACCGTACTCACCCTTCAGGACCTGGAATTGAGGTACGGCGCCCGCGTGGCCGGCGGCTTCGAGCTGCGCGGCCCCGAGCGGATCGCGCTGATCGGACGTAACGGCGCGGGCAAGACGACGCTGCTGCGGACGATCTCCGGTGAGCTGGAACCCGTCTCCGGGGAGGCGCTGGCCCACGTACCCCTGCGCTTTCTGCCGCAGCGGCTCGACGTACTGGACGACGACCTGACCGTCGCCGAGAACGTGGCGCGCTTCGCGCCGACCGCCACGAACAACCGGATCCGGGCCCGGATGGCCCGCTTCCTGTTCAAGGGAGCCCGCGCCGACCAGCACGCCGCGACGCTCTCCGGAGGCGAACGTTTCCGGGCGACGCTGGCCGCCCTGATCCTGGCCGAGCCCGCACCCCAGCTGCTCATGCTCGACGAGCCGACGAACAACCTCGACATGGCGAGCGTGCGACAGCTGACGACGGCCCTGGAGTCGTACGAGGGCGCGCTGATCGTGGCGAGCCACGATGTGCCGTTCCTGGAGTCGATCGGGATCACGCGCTGGCTGCTACTGGAAGGAGAACTCAAGGAAATCACGCAAGAAGCTGTCGGGTATCCCGGCTAGCTTCGCCCGTATGAACCAACTGACCAACTGACCACCGACGACGCGGAGGGATCGTTCACGGCCGAACACCTGCGGCGGGCGGTCGGCAGGGGCTGAGTCGCAGGGGTGGGCGGGCCCGGGCGCGGAAGCTCTGGCCAAGGGGGCTGTTGCCGGACGGGGAGCGGGCTGCATGATGTGCGGATACATCCCCTGTTGAACCCCCCTCGATTCGGAGATCCGCGCGTGCCCAGCCAGAAGGCCCTCATCCGCCGACCCAGCCCTCGCCTGGCCGAAGGACTGGTCACGCACATCGAGCGGGAACCGGTCGACGTCGAGCTCGCGATGCGGCAGTGGGAGGCGTACGTCGAGGCGCTGGGCGCGCACGGCTGGGAGACCATCGAGGTGGAGCCCGAGGACGACTGCCCCGACTCGGTGTTCGTGGAGGACACCGTGGTCGTCTTCCGCAACGTGGCGCTCATCGCCCGCCCGGGCGCCGAGTCGCGGCGCGAGGAGACCGCCGGGGTCGAGGAGGCTGTGGCCCGGCTCGGCTGCTCGGTGAACTGGGTGTGGGAGCCGGGCACGCTCGACGGCGGCGACGTCCTGAAGATCGGCGACACCGTGTACGTGGGGCGCGGGGGGCGCACCAACGCGGCGGGCATCCAGCAGCTGCGGGCCGCCTTCGAACCGCTCGGCGCCCGTGTCGTCGCCGTACCGGTGAGCAAGGTGCTGCATCTGAAGTCGGCGGTCACCGCGCTCCCCGACGGCACGGTCGTCGGACACGGGCCGCTGGTGGACACACCTTCGCTGTTCCCGCGGTTCCTGTCGGTGCCGGAGGAGTCCGGCGCCCATGTCGTTCTCCTGGGCGGTGGAAAGCTGCTGATGGCGGCGAGCGCACCCAAGACCGCCGAGCTGTTCGCCGATCTCGGCCACGAACCGGTCCTCGTGGACATCAGCGAGTTCGAGAAGCTCGAAGGCTGTGTGACATGCCTCTCGGTCCGGCTGCGGGAGCTCTACGCCTGACCGGCTGGGCCGGGGCACCCGTCCCGCCGGGGACCTGCGGGTCCGTGTGCGATACGGCTCGCTCTCGAAGATCCCGCTGTTCAGGGGCTGTTCACCCATGTGAGCACCTCTTATAGCGCCCTTAACCTACGGTGTCGTAACCTACGGTCTCGTAGCCTACGATGGCGTAGGTTCGCTTACCTCTGCTCGTACGTCCCCCCTGGAGCACCCATGACGATCACTTCCCCTCACCTCGGCAGCCCGTCCTCCGCCTGGACCGACGCCCGCCTGCTGTACGCGCTGGAGGAAGTTGTCGAGACGGAGCTCAACCGCCACCTCAAGGTGGCCAAGGACTGGATGCCCCACGAGTACGTGCCGTGGAGCGACGCCCGTAACTTCCCCGGCCTCTTCGAGGACGGCGAGGCCTGGGAGAAGGAGCAGTCCAAGGTCACCGAGATCGGCCGGATCGCACTGGTCGTCAACCTCCTCACCGAGGACAACCTGCCCAGCTACCATCACGAGATCGCCTCGCTCTTCGGACGCGACGGCGCGTGGGGCACCTGGGTGCACCGCTGGACGGCGGAAGAAGGCCGGCACGGCATCGTGATGCGCGACTATCTGCTCGCCTCGCGCGCGGTGGACCCGGACAAGCTCGAGGCGTTCCGCATGGCGCACATGAGCGAGGGCTTCGAGTCGGACAACCGCCACTCGATGCTGCACTCCGTCGCGTACGTCGCCTTCCAGGAGCTCGCCACCCGCGTGTCGCACCGCAACACCGGCCACCAGTCCGGTGACCCGGTCTGCGACCGCATGCTGGCGCGCATCGCGACCGACGAGAACCTGCACATGGTCTTCTACCGGAACCTGCTGAAGGCCGCCTTCGAGCTCGCCCCCGACCTGACCATGCAGGCCGTCCGCGACGTCATCGTCAACTTCCGGATGCCCGGCCACGGCATGCCCGGCTTCGAGCGTGCCGCCGCGCAGATGGCGATCGGCGAGGTCTACAACATGCGGATCCACCACGACGACGTGCTGCAGCCGGTGCTGCGCCACCTCAAGGTCATGGAGATCGACGGCCTCGGCCCGGAGGGCCTCAAGGCCCAGGAGGAACTGGGCATGTTCATGGGCGGCCTGGACGCGGAGGCCCTGAAGTTCGACGAGAAGCTGGCGGCGCGTAAGGCGAGGATGGCGGCGCGCGCCAAGGCGTAAGCCCCCCGTACGAGTCCCGCAGGCGCCCGGCCCAACCGCCGGGCGCCTATTCGTGCGCCGTGACCACCGCCAGTGCCGCGTCGCGGACGTCGGGCAGTGCGTGGCGGCGCAGCAGCCTGAGGTGCTCTCGCCAGGGTGCCGGCCAGGCCGTACGGATACCGAGGGCGCCGGTGAGGGCTACGGCGAGCAGGCCCTGGGCGTGGCCGCCGTGGGCGGTCAGGCGGCGGGTCACCTGCAGCAGAACCTCGGGGTCGCCCTCGTGCACCTGGCGGCTCAGCCGCCCGCCGACGTCCTGCGCCATGCGAACCGCGAGCGCCGGGCGGCCCTCGATGAGGGCGGCGAGGTCCTCGAGCCGGGCCGGGTCCGCGTCCAGGTCCAAGTGGAACGCGGCGATTTCGGCGGCCTGCTGAACGAAGTCGTCGTACCCCGCGAGGAGTTCGCTCGCGGCGAGAGCGGCGGGACGGACGGACTGCGGGGCGGTTCTGCCCTGAAGACTGAGGCGCAGGACGAGGTTCTCGATACGGCGGCGGGCTGGGCGGTCGCGATGTTCCTCGGCGTCGTGCAGAGGCTCCACGGCCAGGGCCGCATCCTCGGCATCGTGCGCGTCGTGCGGGTACTCCACCGCCGGGAGCGCACCCTCCGCCTCCGCCAGCGCCCGCAACGCCCGTAGCAGGCCCTCGCCGCCCCGTTCCGATCCCGCCGCGGCCGTCACGAGGCCGTTGGCGGCGGCGTGCCAGGAGACGCGCTCCGCCAGGTTCGCGGCGGCGTCGGCCAGCACCGTCGGCGCGTCCGGCGACCACGGCGCCCAGCGGGCCAGCGCGTCGAAGGCCACCGTCGCCGTCTCCGGGTCGTCGGTCTCGCAGACGTCGCGCACCAGGCGGGCGTACCGCTCGCGGTGGGGCTCGGAGAGGTCCAGCGGCGAGACGCGCAGAACAGCCGTGCGCAGGACGGGTTCCGCACCCGCGGCATCGCCCAGCAGCCCCCACACCGCCTCCTCGGCGAGCAGAGGGCCGGCGAAGGCGACGCAGGCGGCGCGTACGTCGCGATGGGTGCCCGGTCGCGCGTACGTCTCCGTGAGCAGCTCCGCCGCCCGCGGCACCGGGAGGCGTACGGCGGCCAGGCGGGCGGCCTCCTTGCGGCTGGTCACCTTGACGTCCGGCCCCAGCAGCATGGCGCGCAGCTGCTCGGCGAGGAGGGACGGCGCCGCGTGCCGGGACGCCTGCGTGGCCGCGTACACCGCCACGCGCGCGTGCTCGTCGCCCGCGTGCGCA
This sequence comes from Streptomyces vastus, assembly GCF_039532825.1. Classification (NCBI taxonomy): domain Bacteria; kingdom Bacillati; phylum Actinomycetota; class Actinomycetes; order Kitasatosporales; family Streptomycetaceae; genus Streptomyces; species Streptomyces vastus. The sequence goes on along the minus strand of NZ_BAAASJ010000118.1, from coordinate 195,081 downwards.
AGCAGTTCGGGCAGGGCCTCGGCGGGCCGGTCGGTGCGGGCGAGGGCGGCCAGGGCCGCCTCGGCCAGAACGACGTCCTCGGAGCCGGTCCAGCGGCGTACGAGACCGGCGCCGATGCCCGGTACGAGCGCGCTCTGCTCGACGGCCGCGGTCCGCTGGTACAGCAGGAGCCCGTCGTCCTCGGCGAGGGCCGCCAACTGCCGGGCCACCGCCTGCTGTTGACGTGGAGCCCAACGCCGGATGTCGCGGTCCACCCATACGGACCAGCGGCTGCCCTTGGTCAGGAACCGGCCGTACGGCGGGGTGTCGGCCAGCAACGGGTCGAGCAGGTCCGTACGGCACCGGGTGACGATCGCCTGGACCGACGGCAGAGCGCCGGCCGACGGCTCCAACGAGAGGATCCGGGCCACGCGGTCACCCCGGGTCACGGGCGGCTCCAGCCACAGGTCGACCGCCTCGCGCGCGGTCGTGTCGGCGCCGTAACGGATCGCCTGCCAGAGGAGTTCTTGCAGCTCGGGCATGCCGGCGGCGCGGCGGCCCACGGCTCGGGTGAGCGCGAAGGTGAGGCTGTAGTCGGACTTCTCGGCGCCTGCTTCGATCCAGGGGCGCAGCGCCTCGTACACCTGGTGTTCCTGGCCGCGCCGCAGTGTGTGGTCGAGGCGGCCGAGATCGGCGTCGCCGGTGTTGCCGGAGATCCGCACCAGCGTGCGCAGCGCCCAGTTCACCAACTCCCGTCGCCCGTTTGCCGCGTGCTCGCGCAGCACACCGAGGGCGAGCCGGCTCAGGTGGTACCGCGTGTCGGAGGAGGAGTCGGGGGCCTGAACGGCGTCGACAGCGATGCGGTCGAGGTGCGGTTCGGCGTCCTCGGTGAACAGCGCGGGCCGGACCCGGCAGAGCGCTCCGAGCGCCGCCTCGCGCACCGGGTCCTGCTCGTTGCGCAGCCGCCCCATCTCTTCCAGTACGGCGATGACGGCTTCGGGGTCGCCGGAGCGGTCCGCGTTGCGGATCAGGAACGGCCAGGCCTCGACGCGGTCTTCTGCGGCCGGACGCCGGGTGGCCTCGATGAGCCGATCGCGGACCTCGGCAACGGGCAGGAAGGACTCGAGGCGCAGAACCTCCATCTCCCGGCTGCCGCCTTCGCGCAGCATCGCGGCCATCTTGTGGGCCTCGTCGGCGACATGGCTGCGGGGCAGCGCTTCGAGCAGGCGCGCGTCGACAGGCCCGGCGCCCCGGCCCTCGTACACCTCCGTGTAGAAGGCATGCCGCTGGGCGGGCGGCAGCGCCTCAAGGAGCGGGGGAAGGCCGCCGTACGGCACCAGCGTCCTCCCGTACGCGATGAGTTCGGGCGCACCGGAGCGGGCCAGCCTGCGCCGCACGGTGGCGCTCATCGAGTGGATGCCGAGGACGCCGAAGACGCCGGACCAGGCGGGCGTGAGGAGCAGCCGCACCATGCGTTGTGGGTCGGCTGCGGCGAACGCGGGTACGTGGGCGCGGAGTTGGTGCGGCAGGGTCGCGGGACCGAGGCGTTCGAGGAGTTCGAGCACGCGCAGGGGCTCGGCGGGCGTTACGGCGGCCACGGCGTCCGCGTAACGGTTCCACCAGGCGCCGCGCATCGCCTCGGGCAGGCCGGTCAACTCCCGTTCCGCCACGTCGAGTAGGGCATCGGGGTGCCGCTTGGCGAGCTGCCGCCATCCGGTGACCGCGTGGAACAGCTCGGGCAGCAGCCGGGCGACCCTGTCCGCCGAACAGCCGGGCAGCAGCCGGGCCGCCTCCGCATCGCCCCAGTCACGTCGCAGTCCGTCGATCAGCCGGTCGGCGAGCGCGGTGCGCCGCCCGGCCACGATCGCCCGAAGCAGTCCGCGGCGGATGGTCTCAGGCGCGTCCGCAAGCACCGACTCGTAGACGGAGTCGGAGACTTGAAGGCTGTCGGCGACACGCAGCGCGTGTCCCCGGATGTACGGATCGGGGTCGGCGACGCGTGCGGCGATCCACTCGGCGTCACGGGCGACGGACGCCGCGACGACGGCGATCCCGCGCTCGTAGGGGCCACGGGCTTCAAGTGCCTCCAGCACGGGCCGCAGCGGGTGGCGCATGTCCCGTACGCGGGCGGCGAGTTCGCGCATGCGCTGCGGATACGAAAGCGGGTCGAGGACGTTCAGCAAGCTGTCGGCCTCGTACTCGGCCTCGTACTGCGGGGTGCTGGGCATGCGCTGGATTCTGCATGCTCATGGCCGCTGCGAGCACTGGATTTCGAGAAACGAAAGCTCCGCCTACTGCTGGTGCGTCCGTCGGAGGCCGAGCCGTTCCTTCTCGGACAGGCCGCCCCAGACGCCGAACCGTTCGTCGTTGGCGAGCGCGTACTGGAGGCAGGCGGACCGCATCTCGCACAGCCCGCAGATGCGCTTCGCCTCACGCACGGAACTGCCCGGTTCGGGAAAGAAGAAGTCGGCCCCGGTCTGCGCGCACAACGCCTGCTCCTGCCAGGAGAGGTCGGGTGCGGCGATGCTTTCGATGTGCATGCCGCAAATGGTGCCGAGCACCGAAAAACGTTCGCTCAACGCGGGATCAACGGGCGCGAGCGGTAGTTTCCCGCTACACAGCGTGACCGCTTGTGCGGTCAGCCCGGCGCTCGCGTCCAGGAGCGATTGTCAGTGGCCGGTGCAAGACTCACCAGAGCAGGCAACGGGATCCCTCAAGGAGGAGGGCATCATGCTCACCACCCGTTTCGTCAACGGCGCCCCGAACTGGGTCGACCTCGGCACACCCGACATCGAAGGGGCCGGCTCGTTCTACCGCGCCCTCTTCGGCTGGGACTTCCAGGCAGGAGGACCGGAAGCCGGCGGTTACGGCTTCTTCCAGCTCGGCGGGCGGATCACCGCGGGCGGCATGCAGACCACCGAGGAGCAGGGCCCGCCGTCCTGGACCGTCTACTTCCAGTGCGCGGAGGCGGAAGCCACGGCCAAGGCAGCGGAGACCGCCGGCGGCAGCGTGCCGATGGCGCCCATGGACGTCATGGACCAGGGCCGGATGGCCATCCTCAGCGACAACGCGGACGTCGCCTTCGGCATCTGGCAGCCGGGCAAACGCAAGGGGGTCGACGTGGCGGGCGACCCGGGGTCCCTGTGCTGGGTCGAGCTTTACACCCCGGATGTCCCCGCGGCTGCCGCCTTCTACCACTCGGTGCTGGGCCTGGAGACCTCGGCGGTGCCGTTCCCCGGCGGCACGTACACCTGCGTCAATCCCGCGGGCACCACGGAGGACGACATGTTCGGCGGTCTGGTGGCGCTGGCCGACGACCCGGCGGAGCAGAGTGCGTACTGGCTGCCGTACTTCGAAGTCACGGACACGGATGCCGTTGTCGTCGAGGCCGAGGGGTTGGGCGGCGTGGTGCGTATGGCTGCGACGAGCGTGGAGGGCGTTGGTCGTATGGCCAAGTTGGCCGATCCGTATGGGGCGCGGTTCGCGGTGATCAAGAGCGAGGGCGCTCCGCCGGGTGCGGTTTGAAGCGGGTTCGCTCCGCTGGGATGCGTTTTTCGGCTGCGGGTTCGTTGTGGCTGGTCGCGCAGTTCCCCGCGCCCCTTAGGTGCGTGTGCGGGTCGGGGCCGTGGGCCGGTGCGTCAGCCCGTCGCAGCGTGGGCATACGGCCCTCCGGCTTCCACAGGCCGCAAGTGACCTGAGACAGAACCTACGCGACGGGCATACGACGCACCGGCCCACGTCCCCTCCGGCCGGTGGGAGAGTGCGGGTAGTTGGGGGTGCGGGCTTTCGGGGTGCGGTCAACTTCTGAACTGATGAAGATTTTGGGAGCGCTCTCAGCCATAACCCTTGACGCCTCAACTCCCCCTGGGGACATTGGTGCAGACCGCAGGAGCCGAGCCCCACCACATCGGCCCTCCCGGCACCCCCCACACCCCAGGAGACCTTCCGTGATCTCACGCAGAACGTTCCTGACCTCGGCCGCCGCCGTCGGAACCGCCGCAAGTTACCCGGTCTGGGGAAGCGCTCTCAGTCCCGGCGCCCTGGCCGCCCCCGCCACCTGCGAACTCGCCCTGCGGAACGCCTCGTTGCCGGGCACGGTGCGCGCGTACGTCACAGGGCACGAGCAGTCCACCGGCAACTGGGTGCTGTTGCGGGCCGACGGCGGTGTATACCGGCCCGAGTCGCCTTCGGCGCCCCAGACTCCGCTGCCCGTCGACTGCGCCATTCCGCTCGGCGCCGCCGGTTCCGCACCGAAGGTGTTGACGCTGCCTCAGATGTACGGCGCCCGCGTCTACTTCGTACGCGACGACACGCTCGACTTCTTCCTCAACCCTGGCCCCGCCCTGGTCGAACCCGCCTTCGCCACGCCCACCGACGCGAACTACGGCAAGACCTGGTCGTTCTGCGAGTTCACGTTCAACACCCAGCAGTTGTACGCCAACATCAGTTACGTCGACCTGGTGACCGCCCTGCCGATCGGTCTGACCCTGGAGGGCGACGCCACGCACACCGTCGCGCCGCTGACCGACGGCGCCGTCGACAAGATCGCGTCTGACCTCGCGGCGCAGGCGACGAAGGACGGACAGCCCTGGGACAAGCTCGTCATCCGGGGCGACGGTGGCGCCGTACTCCGGGTGATCTCCCCGCAGAACCTGATGGCACCCTACTTCGACCGCCCAGCCGAAATGCCGTTTCGCGACGTCTGGGACAGCTATATCGACCAGGTCTGGGAGAAGTACCGTACGACCGACCTCAAGATCGATCTCCAGGGTGGCCGGGGCGTGTTCACCGGTCGGGTCAGCGGCGACACCCTCACCTTCAACGGCGGCCACACCTTCGCCAAGCCCGCGTCGAAGGACATCTTCACCTGCAACCACGGCCCGTTCACCAACAACCCGAACGACCCGGATGAGAAGAAAGGCATCCTCGCCCGCCTCGCCGCCGGCTTCAACCGCTCCATCATGCTCACGCACGCCTCCCAGCCGAACGGTGCGACGGCGGCCGACTACTACAAGGGCGAGGTCACGAACCACTGGTCGCGCGTGGTGCACGCCAACTCGCCCATCGGCTACGCCTTCCCGTACGACGACGTCCGTCCGGACGGCGAGCCCGATGTATCGGGGGCAGCGCATGACGGCAACCCGCGAAGGTTCACGGTGACGGTGGGTTCTTAGCCCTGGTAGGCAACGGTCAGGGGGCGCCCCTTCAGAGGCGCGGGGCTGTGACATATGCGGCTCCGCCGTGTGGGCGCGACCAGCGCCCCGTAAGGGGCGCGGGGAACTGCGCGACCAGCCACAACGGGCCCGCAGCCGCCCTACTACCCTGCGGGGCAGACGCGTTCGCGAAACCCTACGCGGAGGCCCGCCGCACCAACGTCGTCGGCAGGACAACGCTGGAGGGCGCGCCCACACCCCCCTGCGAGCCCGCGCCGGCGGACCCGGCGGCAAGCCCCCGCAACAGCAGCCGAGCCATCAACCGACCCATCTCCTCGATGTCCTGACGGACCGTCGTAAGAGACGGGTCGGTCTGCTCCGCAACCGGCAACATGTCATCGAACCCGATCAGCGCGACATCCTCGGGCACCCGCAGCCCCCGCTCCCGCAGAACCCGCAGAGCGCCCGAGGCCATCAAGTCATTCGCGGCGAACACGCCGTCCAAGTCCGGGCAGCCGTCCAGAAGTTGGCGCATCGCACGCTCACCTCCCGCCGGTGTGAAATCGCCCTCCGCGATCAGCCGGGGGTCGGCGTCCACCATGACGTCCCGGAACCCGTCGAGCCGGTCGACCGCCGAGGTCTGGTCGAGGGCGCCGGTGATGTGGGCGATGCGCGTACGGCCGAGCGTGACGAGATGACGTACGGCCTCGCGGGCGCCACCCCGGTTGTCGCTGTCGACATAGACCGCGCTGCGCGTCCCGTCGCCCCAGCCGGGCCGCCCGCCGAACACGGTCGGCACGCCTGCGCCGTGGATCAGTCCGGGCAGCGGGTCGTCGAGGTGCAGGGAGAAGACCAGGGCCCCGTCGACGTGGCCCCCGGCCAGGTACCGGCCCACCCGCGCATGGTCGTCGCGGCCCTCGGTGAGCAGCAGTACGAGCTGGGAGTCGTGGGCGGTCAACTCCTTGCTGATGCCCCGGAGTTGGAGTGCGAAGAAGGGGTCGGCGAACACCCTGGTCTCGGGTTCGGCGATCACCACGGCGACCGCGTCGTGCCGCCGGGTGACGAGGCTGCGCGCGGCTTGGTTGGGGACGTAACCGAGTTCTTCGACGGCCCGCCTGACCCGCTCGACGAGGGGCTCTCGGACCCCGTCACCACCGTTGACGACCCGCGACGCGGTGGCCCGGGAAACCCCTGCCCGTGCCGCCACCGCCTCCAACGTGGGGCGCGACGCTGTCGACGACTCGGACACCTCGGAACTCCTCAGGGCAGCGGTTCCGGGCCAGGATAACTCCTGGTCGCCGTGCTGCTGAGAGCGCTCCCTGATGCTGTCGGATCCACATCGAGTGGCCCTGTCGGGGGCAGGGTCCAATCATGACTGATGACTGGCGGAGCGACCGGATCGGCAGCGCACTTGAGGGCGGGAATCCCACGGTGCTCCGGAGGCTGGAAGCCGGGTTCGCGGTGATCGGGGACGTCCAGTTCCTCCCGGGATACTCGGTGCTCCTCGGGGACGATCCTGCGGTGCAGCGGCTGTCGGAGCTGCCCCGGAGCAAGCGGCTGGCGTTCCTGTCCGGCATGGACCGGCTGGGTGAGGCCGTCGAACGCGTCTGCAAGCGGCTGGACCCGGCCTTTCGCCGCGTCAACCTGGAGATTCTGGGGAACACCGATCTGTTCCTGCATGCGCATGTGTGGCCGCGGTTCGACTGGGAGCCGGCCGATCTCGTGCGGAGCCCCGTGTGGCTGTATCCGCGGGAGTGGTGGAGCGACGAGCGGTATGCGCTGGGCCCTCAACACGACGCCCTGCGTGAGGTGATCGGCGAGGAACTGGACGGACTGGCGCCCTGACGCGTCGGGATCGCCGCCCGTCCATCCGCTGCGTTTCAGGGTGGTCCGTCGACGTCGAGCCGTTCCACGAGAAGCATCGCCGCATCGTCTGCCAGGTAGCCCCCCGTGTGGCGGATCAAGCCCTGGTGCAATCGATCCAGGAATTCCGGCGTGCTGCACATATGCGCCGCTTCCATGGCCTCGGGGAGGGCGAAGAAGCCGTCGTCAGGGCTGCGAGCTTCGATCACACCGTCGGTGTGCAGCAGCAGACGGTCACCCGGCGTGAACGGAAAGCTCTCCGCCTTGTCGGGATGCACGGTGATGAATTCCTCCAGTCCCAGGGGCGGCAGCGGTGAGGTGGGCATCAAGGCCTCGACCTTGCCGCGGCGCAGCATCAGCGGCGGCGGGTGGCCGCGGTTGATCACCTGGACCACGAAGCTGTCGGACACCTCGACCACGACCGCGGTGACGAAATCCTCGGCCTCGTGTTCCGCGGCGGTCGGATCGATCGCACTCGGCACGGCGCACTCCCGTTCCAGCGCGGCGGCGCAGTGGTTCACCACCTCCACCAGTTCGTCCTCGTAGTGCACGGCCTCGCGGAACGCCCCCAGTACGACCGCGGCCAGGCGCACGGCGGGCAGTCCCTTGCCGCGGACGTCACCCACGATCATCCGGACGCCGTACCGGGTCTGCGACACCGCGTAGAGATCGCCGCCGATCTGGGCCCCGACCTCTGCCGCGTGGTACAGGCTGGCCATCCGCACCGGCCCCAGCCGGGTCGGCACCCGTCTCAGCAGGACCCGCTGTGCCGCCTCGGCGATCCGGCGAAGCTGGTCCAGCTCACTCTGCCTTCGCGCACGTACGGCACTACTCATCGTGACACTGGCCACTGACACCACGATGAGGGACAGGAGGTTGCTGTAGACCTGGCCACCCCAGCTCTGGTGGAGGGTGGCCGTGATCACGGTGACGGAGAAAGCTCCCACGGCCGCCGAGAGGGTGCCTTTCGGGCCCAACGTCAGCGCCGCCAGTGCCGGGATCGCGGCGAGGATGGGACCGGTGATCACATCGTGTGCGGGCGAGAGCTCGATGCCCAGCGCGAACAGTACGATCACGAACGGCAGACACTGCGCGAGCCTGAAGAGGACCCGGCTGTGACCGCCCGCTCCTGAGGGGCCGGATGAGCGGAAGGGTGACCGCATGGCAACCAGCCTGACTCACCGGAGTCGACTGTTCCACTCAACGCCCTCGTCGTGTCCTCAATGCTCGTGCGGCTCGTACCCGGGAATCGTCCCGTCCGCCTTCTTCACGAGGAACAGCCCCACCATCCCCATGTCCGAGTGGCTCTGGACATGGCAGTGGTACATCCACGCCCCCGCCCCGACGCCCTCCCCCGCGATCACCTGGAACCCGAACGAGTCGGCGGGTCCCGTGATCTTGTTGTCCAGCACCTGGCTCGGGTCGTCGGGGCCGGTCAGCATGCCCGTGCGGTTGTCGGCCCAGCGATGACCGTGCATGTGGAAGGTGTGGTAATACTCGCCGTGCGTGATCACCACGAACTCGACGCGGTCGCCCACCGTGGCCTCGAAGTTGGGGCCACTGTGCGCCGGCTTGTTGTTGATCAGCATGTCGTTGAAGACGATCGTGTGGGTCGCGTCCGGGAGGATGTCGCCCTTGCGGCGGACGATCACCGGACCGTACAGCCCTTTGCGGATGCCGCCCGTGCCGTGTTCCGTGCCGACGACATGGTCGTGGTAGTGCCAGTAGCCGGCGCTGCCCGCGCGCCAGGTGCCGTCCTTGCGGCGGCCGGGTGCGTGGGTGCGCCAGGTGTACGTACGTGTCCCGCCCGGCTCGACATCGCTCTTGTTCTGCTTCGTGCCGTCGCTGGTGATCTCGTAGTCGAGGCCGTGGACGTGCAGGCTCACCGCCACGTCCATGGTGTTCTCGAACTCGATGTGCAGGGTGTCGCCCTCGTTGAGTTCGATGAGCGGGCCGGGGATCGACGCCTTGCCCTTCTCGTAGCCGTAGCCCATCTGGCCGTCGGCGAGCTTCTCGGCGTACAGCTTGATGCGCTTGACCTCGCCGCCGGCCGGAGCGGTTTTCGCCGGCTCCGCGGCGCCGGCGGACTCGGGTGCCAGAGACAACGATGTCGCGACGGCCGCACCGCCCAGCAGCACGCGCCTGTTGAAGCCGCGTCTGTCCATGCCGAACTCCCCACCCTGGTACGGAATTTACGGAGATGAACCGCTGAGACGGTAGCGGCACCGCATTCGTTTTTCCACACTCAGGACAAAGTTCGTGCCATTCCGGTCGTACCTATTGGCGAGCCGGGCAAAGAGGTCTAGCTTCCTTGGCGCTGTTGCTGTGACCGACGAGGAGTGGATGACCCCATGCGGTTCGCGTCGCATCAAGAACCCATGCACTTAAGAGAGTTGACCACAAACAGACGGGTGAAGAGACGGGCCTGGGCGGCCGTCCTGACTGCCGGGTTCGTCACCGCGGGGCTGCTCTCGGGCGGTCCCGCGAGTGCGCGCCAGGCCCCCGACCCGCCGCTGACAACGATGTCGATCAAGTCGCCGCCGGGCGGTGCCAACGTACGGGTGCTGCTCTTCCACGGCTCTGCGGCGGGCGGGGACGAGTCGCCCGTCGTCAACGCCGGGATCGAGGCGATCGAGGCGATCGGGCTGACCGGCCCGGCGAACCAGCGTTTCAAGGTGACGGCCACGGACGACGCCTCCGTGTTCGCCAACGAGACGAAGCTCGGCCGCTTCAACGCGGTCGTCTTCCTGACCGGCGGCGGCGACGTCCTCGACGCGGAGCAGGAGGCCGGTCTGGAGGCGTACATGGAGGCGGGCGGCGGCTTCCTCGGCGTCCATGACGCGGCCCGCGCCGAACCGTACTCGGACTGGTTCACCGGCCTGGTAGGCGCCCGCCCGGCCGCATCGAGCCCAACTGCCGTACAGCGGGCGACCGTTGAGGTGGGCGACCGGCAGCACCCGGCCACCAAGGATCTGCCGCTTCAGTGGAAGCGCCCCGACGCCTGGCTGAACTGGGTCAAGAACCCCTCCGGCGACGTGCACACCGTGGCGCGGGTGCGCGAGTCGACGTACCAGCCGGGCGACAGCAAGAACGGCGCCGACCACCCGGTGTCCTGGTGCCGCGACTACGACGGCGGACGCTCCTTCTACACGGGCATGGGCGGCACGGTCGCCTCGTACGACGAAACGGACTTCCGTGCGCATCTGCGCGGGGCGCTGCTGTGGACGACACGGCTCGTGCGGGCCGACTGCAAGGCGGCGATCAACGCCAACTACAAGGCGGAGCGGCTGACGCAGCCCAACCAGCCGGGGCAGAACGACCAGATCGGCGAGCCACACGGCCTGGTCACCGCGCCCGACGGACGCGTGCTCTACATCGGCCGCGGCGGAGCCGACTCCTCGCAGCCCGTCGTCACGGACTGGAACAACCCCGACATCGGCAAGGGCAAGGGCGAGATCCACGTCTACGACCCGAAGACCAAGAAGGTCACCCTGGCCGGCGCGCTCACCGTGTTCGGCAACAAGGGCGGCGGCGGTGAGCTGATCAAGGTCGAAGAGGGACTGCTCGGCATCGAGCTGGACCCGGCGTTCCAGCAGAACGGCTGGGTGTATCTGCATTACACACCGCACGCGCAGATCAACCGCGACACGCGGATGGGCGAGCGCCGCGTCTCCCGTTTCACGCTCGATCTCGCCACGAACAAGCTGGATCTGAGCAGTGAGAAGGTCCTGTTGAAGTGGCCGGTGCAGATCCACAGCTGCTGCCACGCGGGCGGCGGCATGGCGTGGGACTCCAAGGGCAACCTGTACATCGCGACGGGCGACAACAACTCCAGTGGTTTCAGCGACGGTTACTCCGGCAACAACCCGCAGCCCAACCACAAGGGCGTCTCCTTCGCGGACGCGCGCCGGACGTCGGGCAACACCAACAACCTCAACGGCAAGATCCTGCGCATCCACCCGGAGCCGGACGGCACGTACACCCTGCCCCAGGGGAACCTCTTCACCGGCAAGGAGACCGACGAGGGCGGTGGCAAGACGCGCGGCGAGATCTATGTGATGGGCGTCAGGAACCCCGCGCGCATCTCCGTCGACAAGAAGACGGACACGCTGTACGCGGGCTGGGTCGGCCCGGACGCGTCAAACCCGTCGACGACCTGGGGCCCGGCGAAGTACGACACGTTCGCCGCGATCACCAAGCCGGGCAACCACGGCTGGCCGTACTGCATGGGCAACAAGCAGCCCTACCGCGACCGCAATCTGCCGGACCCGACGAAACCGCTCGGCTGGTACGACTGCGACGCCCCGAAGAACGAGTCGCCGAACAACGACGGCCTCGTGAACCTGCCGCCGGTCACCGGGAACACCATCTGGTACTCGCCCCAGGGCGGCGGCCCCGACTTCCCGCGCGACGCGAACGGCATCCCGTCGTACAAGGCGGAGGAGCAGAAGTTCCTGCTGCCGTGGCTGAAGGGCGGCGGGCAGGCGGCGATGAACGGACCCGTCTACCGCTATGACGCGGCGTCCGCGGGTGCGGGGGCATGGCCGTCGTACTGGGACGGCAAGTGGTTCGTCGGCGACTTCTATGACGGCGACCAGCCGCGTCACGCGGTCCTGCTCGACCCCAAGACCGCGGGCCAGGGCGGCATTCCCGTGCACGCCGAGTCCCTGAAGAAGATCATCCCCGTGGGCAATGACGGCATCAAGAACCTCATGGACTGGAAGTTCGGCCCCGACGGCACGCTGTACGCCCTCGACTACGGCCGCGGCTTCTTCACCTCGGACGCCAAGTCGGCGCTGTGGCAGGTCACTTACAAGGGCGGCGCTCCGACGCCGGCCGCCGATCAACTGGCCAGGGAGGCACAGTGACGGGCGTACGCATACGACGGCGAAGAACCGCACGCCTGTGGACGGCGCTTCTGGCGTCGCTGCTGATGGTGCTGGGGCTGACGTCCACGTCGGCTTCGGGACAGACCGAAGGAGCCGGCGCCGCGTCGGCAGCCGCCGGCGCTGCCGCGCAAACGCTTACGTGGACGGCCGGCAACGACATCGACAAGTACACGTCGGCGCCCGCCACCGCGGTCGCGGGCACGACGACGATCGTCTTCGAGAACAGTGTGGCGACCGGCAACACCACAGGTATGCCGCACACGTTGACGTTCGACGTGTCCGACCCGGAGTACAACAACGACGTCCCCCTCAACATCCTGGCCAATCCGAACGACGACCAGGGCGGCAAGTACACGGCCGAGGTGACGCTGACGCCCGGCCGGTACCGCTACTACTGCACCATCCCGGGCCACGGTCAGATGCAGGGCATCCTCGTGGTCAGCGAGGGCACCGGCGAGGACACGACCGCGCCCGAGACCTCGGCGGACGTGAGCGGTACGCAGAACGCGGACGGGGCGTACGTGGGTTCGGCGACCGTGACGCTGAGCGCGACGGACGACGGCTCGGGCGTGGACCGGATCGAGTACGCGATCGGTGACGCGGGTGCCTGGCAGCCGTACACCACGCCCCTGGTGATCGACCAGGTGGGCGACCACAAGGTCCGCTACAGAGCGGTCGACAAGGCCGGGAACGTCGCCGCCGAGAAGGCGGAGGAATTCACGGTGGCGCCGCCGTCGACGGACGACACGACGGCTCCGGAGACGTCGGCTTCGGTGACCGGTGAGCAGAATCCGGAGGGTGCGTACCTCTCCATGGCGACCGTCACCGTGACGGCCTCCGACACCGGTTCCGGCGTCAACACCATCGAGTACGCGCTCGGCGACTCCGGTGCCTGGCAGCCGTACACGGCTCCGGTGATGGTCCACGACGTGGGCACGCACAAGGTGCGGTACCGGGCCACGGACAAGGCGGGCAATGCGGCCGCGGAGAAGTCCGTCTCGTTCACGGTGGTCGCGCCGCCCGCCGAGGACAAGACTCCTCCGGTGACCGGCGTGAGTGTCGAGGGCACGAAGAACTCCTCCGGGGCGTACATCAACGGCGCCAAGGTGACGGTGACCGCGACGGACGAGCACGATGGTTCCGGAGTCGCCACCATCGAGTACTCGCTGGACGGCGGGCCCTATCTCTCGTACACCGCACCCGTCATCGTCGATCGCGCGGGCGCGCACAAGGTGGCGTACCGGGCGAGCGACAAGGCGGGCAACACCTCCGACGCCCGGACCGTGAGCTTCACGGTCGCCTCGGGCGGCGGGGTGCCGGCGCCCGCCTGCGCCGAGTACGACGAGCGGCTGACGGTCATCGTCGGAACGGTCGACACCGGTGTGCCGAACCGGGTCACCAACAACCGGTGCCGCATCAACGAGTTGATCGAGGACGAGAAGGAGTGGACGTCCCACGCGCTGTTCCTGAAGCACGTGAAGACCGTCCTGGACGCGCTCCTCAAGGAAGGCGTCATCGTCCAGCGCGAGTACAACCTGATCAACAAGGCCGCCAAGCAGTCGGGCATCGGCAAGCCGGGCCAGACCGAGGGCTACCGCACGATCTTCGACGGCTCCGAGGAGTCGTTCGCCAAGTGGCAGCAGGTCGGCGGCGGCAGGTTCGCGGTGAACGCGGACGGCTCGATGACCAGCAGCACCACGGTGGCGGGCCTGGGCATGCTGTGGTTCCCGGAGCGCAAGTACGGCGACTTCTCGCTGAAGCTCCAGTGGCGTGACGACGCGCCGGGCACCGGAAACGCCAACGCCGGTGTGTTCGCCCGCTTCCCATGGGTCCACGACCACCCGGAGGAGTCTCGTCCGGAGTGGGTTGCCATCAAGTACGGGCACGAGCTGCAGATCAACGACCGCCCGGACGGCGACATGTACAAGTCCGGCTCGGTCTACGGCTTCGACCGCGTGGGCCTGGCCGGAGCGGGCGTCACCCAGAAGGGCACCTGGAACGACTACGAGATCCGTGTGGTCGACCAGCACTACTCGGTGTACCGCAACGGCGTGCTGATCAACGAGTTCGACAACATCGGCGGCCAGGACTTCACCCCGCCCCGCTCGGACGACCCGGGCACGGACGGGCGACGGTTCGCCTCCGGCTACATCGGGCTCCAGGTGCACGGCACGACGGATGTGATCTCGTACCGGGACATCCGGATCAAGGAGTTGTAGGCCCTTCGGCAGGCCGTGGCTTCTTCGCGCGGCTCGGCTGTACCCGCTTGGGTTCCCCCGGCATCTTCGGATACTCGGGCGGGTACGGCAGGTCCGCGAGGCCGTGGTCGTGTTCGTCGCGGCGGGCCAGTTCCAGCAGGGCCTCGAGGGAGAAGGCGTGATCGTCCATGTCCGCGTGCACGTCGCCGAGTTCGGCGAAGCGCGCGGGCATGGTCGTCACGTCGAAGTCGCGGGGCACGGCGACGTCGACCTCCTCCCAGCGCAGGGGTGCGGACACGGGGGCCTGCGGACGGGGGCGTACGGAGTAGGCGGAGGCGATGGTGCGGTCGCGAGCCGTCTGGTTGTAGTCGACGAAGATCTTCGCGCCGCGCTCCTCCTTCCACCAGGCGATGGTCACGTGGTCGGGCATCCGCCGCTCCAGTTCGCGTCCGGCGGCGATCGCGGCGCGGCGCACCTGGGCGAAGGTCCACCGCGGCTCGATGGGCACGAAGACGTGCAGCCCCCGGCCGCCGGAGGTCTTGGGCCAGCCGCGCAGTCCGCCGAACTCATTCAGCACGGCGCGCAGTTCGTGGGCGGCGCGGACGGCGTCGGCGTAGTCCGTGCCGGGCTGCGGGTCGAGGTCGAGACGGAGTTCGTCGGGGTGGTCGACGTCGTCGCGGCGCACCGGCCACGGGTGAAAGGTGAGCGTGCCGAACTGCGCGGCCCACACCACGGCACCGACCTCAGTGGGGCACATCTCGTCGGCGCTGCGCCCGCTGGGAAAGGTGATGTGGGCGGTCGGGATCCAGTCGGGCATGTTCTTGGGCGCCCGCTTCTGGAAGAACGACTCGCCGGTCACGCCCTCCGGGTAGCGCTCCAGGGTGGTGGGGCGGTTGCGCAGGGCACGCAGGATGCCGGGGCCAACCGCGACGTAGTACTCGGCGACATCGAGCTTCGTCAGGCCACGCTCCGGGAAGAAGACCTTCCCCGGGCTGGACAACCGCACGGTCCGCCCCGCCGCCGCCAGCTCCACCGCATCACCCATGCGAGCCACGGTAGGCGTGCCGGGCTTGCCGCGCATGCGGGCGGACGATTGTGGGAGCGCTCCGGACGAGCAGGATGCTGCGGTGACTCCGACTCCCACCGTGCGCCCGTACCGTCCCGCGGACCGAGAGTCCCTCGAGGACATCTGCGTCCGCACCGCGCACAACGGCCAGGACAGCCGGCCCGTCTACGCGAATTCCGCGATCTTTCCGACGATCTTCGCGGCTCCGTATGTCCATCTCGAGCCGGAGCTGGTCTTCGTGCTGGACAACGGGCAGGGACAGGCGGTCGGCTACATCCTCGGCACCGCGGACACTCCCCGGTTCGCCGAAGCCTTCCGCACGAAGTGGCTGCCCCTGGTCGCGGACCGCTTTCCGGAGCCCATTGGCCCGCCGAGCACCCCCGACGAGGCGATGGTTCGGCTGTTGCACCACCCCGAGCGGATGGTCGTCCCGGAACTCGCCGCGTATCCGGCTCATCTGCACATCGACCTGCTCCCCGAATGGCAGGGCCGCGGCCACGGACGTGCACTGATGCGGAGCTTCCTGCGGGCTCTGCGGGACAGTGGCGTGCAGGCCGTCCATCTGACCATGGTGACGGCCAATACTCCGGCCAGGGCCTTCTACGACCGCCTGGGCTTCCACGAGATCGAGGTGCCGGACCCCGGGCCGGTCACCTGTCTGGGGCGCGCGACGGACGAGATCGACAGGCTTTGACGGCGACGGCAGCCATCCGTTTCTCGGGCTCCACGGCGCGGACGGTCCCGCAGGACATGGCTGGAAGCGATCACCTTGGTTGTCACAAGGCCGGACAACGATCCGGGATGGATTCACCCAACGTTGGTCCATGGGGCGTCAAGAACCGGTTACGTGAACGCTCTTCGGCCAGATTCCGACATACGTTCCTTCCTCCTCGGTGCCGGTCTCGCCGCCAAGGTGGCCACGGGTGACCTGGTCATAGTCGGTGCGCGATACGAACTGACCAGCCAGCTCGTCCACCGGAATTCCTGAGCACACGGCGGGCCGCGCCGGATCAGCCCTCGCTCACGTCCGACTTCTCGACACCACTTCCCTGACCTGGACTTTACGGGCCTGGCGCTCAACGAGCGGGCGCCCAGGACGGCTCCTAGAGTCAAAGCATGGATCTCCCCGTGATGCCACCCGTGAAGCCGATGCTCGCCAAGCCGGTGGCGGCGATTCCGCCGGGCATGCACTACGAGGCGAAGTGGGACGGGTTCCGGGCGATCGTGTTCCGCGACGGGGACGAGGTGGAGTTCGGCAGCCGTACCGGCAAGTCGCTGACCAGGTACTTTCCCGAGCTGGTCGAGGCGGTCCGGGAGCGGGTGCCCGAGCGGTGCGTGCTGGACGGGGAGATCGTGATCGCGCGGGAGGGGCGGCTGGACTTCGACGCGCTCACGGAGCGGATCCACCCGGCCGAGTCACGGGTGAGGCTGCTCGCCGAGCGGACGCCGGCCTCGTTCGTCGCCTTCGATCTGCTCGCGCTCGACGAGGAGTCGCTGGTGGACGTATCCCTGGGCGACCGACGGGCGCTGCTGGAAAGGGCGTTGGCCGAGGTCACAGCTCCCGTCCATGTGGCGCCGGCGACCACCGACATCGAGGTGGCGCAGCGGTGGTTCGAGCAGTACGAAGGCGCGGGCCTCGACGGAGTGATCGCCAAGCCGCTCACACTGCGCTACCGGCAGGACGAGCGCCTGATGTTCAAGGTCAAGCACGAGCGCACGGCTGACGTGGTCGTCGCGGGCTACCGGCTCCACAAGAGCGGGCCCGTCGTCGGCTCACTCCTGCTCGGCCTGTACGACACCCAAGGCGCCCTGCAGCACGTCGGGGTGAGCGCCGCGTTCTCGATGAAGCGTCGCGAGGAGCTGGTCGGGGAGCTGGAGCCGCTGCGAATGGAGTCGGCCGAGGGGCATCCATGGGCGGCCTGGGCGGAGGAGGCGGCCCACGAAACGGCACGGCTGCCTGGTGCGCCCAGCCGCTGGTCGGGCAAGAAGGACCTGTCCTGGGTGCCGCTCAGACCGGAGCGGGTGTGCGAGGTGGCGTACGACCACATGGAGAACGGTCAGCGCTTCAGGCACACGGCCCGCTTCCGCCGCTGGCGCCCCGACCGGACCCCTGAGAGCTGCACGTACGCCCAGCTGGAGGAGCCGGTGCGCTACAACCTGGCGGAGATCCTGGGGCCGTAGAACTGAGCCGCGACTGGCAAGACCGCCCGCCCTCCCCTGTTCCCCGCTACCCGCACGGCCGAGTGAACCGCCTTCGACCTTGGCCGATTGGGTAGGACCTGATTGAATCTCAAAATCAGAAAAGTGGCGAAACGGGGCACAGTGGACATCGAAGGTGCGAGGCGGATGGGGCACAAGGGGCGTACGAGGCGCACCTCGCTGGTGACGGCGCTACTGGCCGCCCTGCTGGCGGGCTCCGCAATGGCGGGCTGCACACCGGAGGAGACCGACGACGGCCGCGCGCCGGGCGACGGCACTCCGGGCGCCGGTTCCGTACTCGCCGTGAAGATCGACAACGCGAGCCGGGCGCGGCCGCACACGGGCATCGACGCGGCGGACATCGTGTACGCCGAGCAGGTGGAGGGCGGTCTCAGCCGGCTGATGGCGGTGTACGCGACCAAGTTCCCGAAGGTGATCGGGCCGGTGCGCAGTGCGCGCGAGTCCGACCTGGAGCTGCTGCGCCAGTTCGACGAGCCGACGCTCGCCTTCTCGGGAGCGCAGGGCAAGTTGCTGCCGCTGATCGACAAGGCCCCGCTGCACGCGGCGCCGCCGGAGAAGAACCCGAAGGCGTACTACCGGGGCACCGACAAACCCGCCCCGTACAACCTGTATCTGCGCCCCGAGCGGCTGCTGAAGTCCGCCCCCGGTGCTGACGCCCTGACCACCGGCTTCGAGTACGGTGCGCTGCCCGCGGGCGGCAAGGCCGAGACCTCGCACACCGTGCGCTTCCCCGCGGCCCGCTTCACCTTCACCTGGTCCGAGAGCCGGGACCGCTGGCTGGTGTCGATGGACGGCAGGCCGGGCGCGACGACCGACGGGCCGCGGATGGCCGCCGCGACGGTGGTCGTGCAGTACGTGAAGATCCGCAAGTCCCAGTTCAAGGACTTCCTGGGCAACAACACGCCGTATACGGAGACCGTGGGGTCGGGGACGGCGAAGGTCTTGCGCGACGGCCGAGCCTTTGACGCCGACTGGAAGCGCGCCTCGGCCGAGGACGGAACCCGGTTCACGACCCAGGACGGCGAGCCGCTGCCGTTCGCTCGCGGGCAGGTTTGGGTTGTTTACGCGAAGGCGTGACGTGGGTGCGCGTGGGAGTTTCTTTCCCCAACCCCGCCCCTTCCCGAAACTGGGGGCTGCGCCCCAGGCCCCCGCAAGGGGGTAGGTAGTGACACTGCGTGTCGCGGCTGCGGGTGCGTTGTGGCTGGTCGCGCCCCGCGGCGGAGCCGCTGATGTCACAGCCCCGCGCCCCTGAATCGTAAATAGATGGCGTCCAAGGTCAACAAGGCTCTGTCGCCATCGATTTACAAGATCACAGGGTGTCGCCGTCAGGCGACCGGACTACTGAAAAAGCCAAAGCCTGCGACTTCCGGCGCCCCGAGCAACCCCGCGCCCGGCAGAAAGCACGCGCCCCGGGAAAGCCCGTACCCCCAACTACTCGCAACTCTCCCACCGGCGGGAGGGGACGTGGCCCGGTGCGTCGTATGCCCGTCGCTCAGGTTCTGTCTCAGGCCACCCGCACCGTGTACCGACACCGGGCCGTACGCCCGGCCTGCGACGGGCTGACGCACCGGCCCACGGCCCCGCACCCACCACGAACCCAGGGGCGCGAGGAACTGCGCGACCAGCCCCAACGAACCCGCGGCTAGCGAACCGCACCCAGCGGAGCGGCACGACGCAGGCCCTCCGCCGCATCCGAGACCCGCTGCAGCAGCTCGAAGAACACGGCCTGCTCCTCCTCGGACAAGGGCGCCAGGAACACCTGGTTCATCCGAGCCGTCCGCACCGTCAGTTTTCGATGCATACGCGCTCCCTCGTCCGTGAGGCGGAGCAGGAAGCGACGCCCGTCCTGCGGGTCGCGCACCTTGTCGAGCAGGCCCCGGCGCCCGAGTCGGCTGATCACCTCGGCGATCGTGGACCGGTCCAGACCCACCCGCTCCCCCACGCTCCGCTGATCCAGCCCCGGCTCGGCGACAAGCACGTTCAGCACCGCGAACTGCGGGGAGGTGATCTCCTCGGAGACCATCGTGTTCCACAGCAGGTGGTGCGCCTGCTGCAGCCGCCGGGCCAGATGCCCGGGGTGGGTGGTGAGGTCCACCGCCGCCATGTGCGCTCCTCGGGTTTGTCGGTGCACTGAACAATACCGCTCGCCACATACCATTGTCTGCATGGAGAGACCCACACCTCACCTGCCATTACGTATGAACTCTTGACGACCGAACCGCCGGATGGCAGCGTGAGGACAACCTCGCAGAAATAGTCAGTGCCCTGAGCAATATGCTCAGCAACAAGGACGCCGGCCGTTCGAAGAGATGGGGCTTCACGGATGGACAAGGTGGTCGCCACAGCCGCCGAGGCGGTGGCCGATGTGCCGGACGGTGCGTCGCTCGCGGTGGGTGGCTTCGGGCTGAGCGGTGTGCCGACGGTGCTGATCCAGGCTCTGTACGAGCGTGAGGTCTCCGGTCTGAGCGTGGTCTCCAACAACTGCGGGGCTATGGAGTCGGGGCTCGCGATACTCCTCGCGGCGGGCCGCATCGCCCGTGTCACCGGGTCGTACATCGGGGGGAACAAGGAGTTCGCCCGGCAGTACCTCGCCGGGGAGCTGGAGGTCGAGATGATCCCGCAGGGCACGCTGGCCGAGCGGCTGAGGGCCGGCGGCGCCGGCATCCCCGCCTTCTACACCCCGGCCGGCGTCGGCACCCAGGTCGCCGACGGCGGACTGCCCTGGCGGTACGACGGTGAGGGCGGCGTCGCGCTCGCCTCGCCGCCGAAGGAGGTGCGGGAGTTCGACGGCACGGAGTACGTGCTGGAGCACGGCATCCGCACCGACTTCGCCTTCGTCCGGGCCGCGAAGGGCGACCCTCACGGGAACCTGGTCTTCAACAAGTCCTCCCGCAACTTCAACCCGCTCGCCGCGATGGCAGGGCGGGTGACGATCGCCGAGGTCGAGGAACTCGTGGAGCCGGGCGGGATCGACCCGGACGCGGTGCATCTGCCGGGGATCTTCGTCCAGCGGGTGATCGCCCTGACCCCCGAGCAGGCGGCAGACAAGAAGATCGAGCAGCGGACGGTGAGTTCCTGATGGCGGCCTGGACACGTGAAGAGATGGCCGCCCGTGCCGCGCGCGAGCTGGAGGACGGCCAGTACGTGAACCTCGGCATCGGACTGCCGACACTGATCCCCAACTACCTCCCGCCCGGCGTCGAGGTGATCCTGGAGTCCGAGAACGGCATCCTCGGCACCGGCCCGTACCCGGCCGAGGACCAGGTCGACCCGGACCTCATCAACGCCGGCAAGGAGACCGTCACGGTCCTGCCCGGCGCCTCGTACTTCGACTCCTCCCTCTCTTTCGGGATGATCCGCGGCGGCCATATCGATGTCGCCGTACTCGGCGCCATGCAGGTGTCCGAGGGCGGGGACCTCGCCAACTGGGCCATCCCCGGCAAGCTGATCACCGGGATCGGCGGCGCCATGGACCTGGTGCACGGCGCCCGCAAGGTGATCGTCGTGATGACGCACACCGCGAAGGACGGCTCGCCGAAGATCCTCCAGGACTGCGCGCTGCCGCTGACCGGCAAGGCGTGCGTCAACCGGATCATCACGGATCTGGGGGTGCTGGACGTGACGGAGGAGGGCCTGGTGCTGGTGGAGACGGCGCCGGGTGTCGAGACCGAGGAGATCATCGCGAAGACCGCCGCGAAGGTTCGCACTCCGGAGGAGATCGTATGAGGGACGTCTACATCGTCGATGCCGTCCGCACCCCGTTCGGCAGGTACAACGGCTCACTGGCAGGCATACGACCCGACGACCTCGGCGCGCACGCCATCCGTGAACTCCTCGCCCGTACGCCCGACTTGGACCCGTCGCGGATCGAGGACGTGTACTTCGGCAACGCGAACGGAGCGGGCGAGGAGAACCGCAACGTGGGCCGTATGGCCGCCCTCCTCGCGGGCCTGCCCACGTCCGTGCCCGGCGTGACCGTCAACCGGCTGTGCGCCTCCGGGCTCGAGGCCGTCATCCAGGCTGCCCGGGCCATCGCGCTCGGCGACGCCTCCATCGCCCTGGCCGGCGGTGTCGAGTCGATGACCCGCGCTCCGTACGTGCTGCCGAAGAGCGACAAGCCCTTCCCGGCCGGGCACACCGAGCTGTACTCGACGACGCTCGGCTGGCGCATGGTCAACCCGAAGATGGACCCGCAGTGGACCGTCCCGCTGGGCGAGAGCGCGGAGTTGATCGCCGAGAAGCACAAGATCGGCCGGGAGCAGCAGGACGAGTTCGCGCTGGCCTCCCATCAGAAGGCGGCCCGTGCCCAGGCGGACGGCTTGTTCGACGCCGAGCTCGCCCCGGTGTCGATCCCGCAGCGCAAGGGCGACCCGGTCGTGTTCGGCGCCGACGAATGCGTACGACCTGATGCGTCCCTCGCCGCGATGGCCAAGCTCAAGCCGTCGTTCCGTAAGGACAGCGGCACGGTGACGGCGGGCAACGCGTCTCCTCTCAACGATGGCGCCGCCGCTCTGCTCCTCGTCGACGAGGACGGCCTGAGGGCCACCGGTCGCGAGCCGCTCGCCCGGGTCTCCGCGTCCGGTGTCTCGGCGATCGACCCGCACTACTTCGGGCTCGCCCCCGTCGAGGCCGTCAACCGTGCACTGGCCAAGGCGGGCAAGGGATTTGACGATCTGTCGACTCTCGAACTCAACGAGGCCTTCGCCGCCCAGGTCCTCGGCTGCGTCGCCGAGTGGCCCGAGTTCGACCCGGCGGTCCTCAACCCGCAGGGCGGCGCGATCGCCCTCGGCCACCCGCTGGGCGCCTCCGGTGCCCGGCTCGCCGGGAGCGTCGCCCACCAACTAGCCCTCCGTGGCTCGGGAGTTGGCGTCGCCACCCTCTGTATCGGCGTCGGCCAGGGTCTGGCCCTCGTCCTCGAACGTTAAGACTTCCCAGGACCCGTAGGAATCGGAATCCTCATGACGCTCACTCAGTCGGACATCGACGTCGAGATCAACGAAGCCCAGAACGCGTACGACAAGGCCGTCGCCGGCGGCGCCCCGGTCCAACACCACCCGCCGCGCGACTACGCCCCGTACCGCAGCTCGGTACTGCGGTACCCCAAGCAACCGCTGGTCGCGGTGAACGGCAGCGATCCGGAGACGGTCGAGCTGTCCGGTCCGGTGTTCGGTCCGACCGACATCACCGGGATCGACAACGACCTCACCGTGCAGCACCAGGGCGAGCCGCTCGGCGAGCGCATCACCGTCTCCGGACGGCTGCTCGACCGCGAAGGGCGCCCGGTACGCGGCCAGCTCATCGAGCTGTGGCAGGCCAACGCCTCGGGCCGGTACGCGCATCTGCGGGACCAGCACCCGGCGCCCCTCGACCCCAACTTCACCGGCGTGGGACGGACGCTGACGGATGATCAGGGCCGGTACTTCTTCCGGACGATCAAGCCGGGCGCGTACCCATGGCGCAATCACACCAACGCCTGGCGCCCCGCGCACATCCACTTCTCCGTCTTCGGTACGGCGTTCACGCAGCGGCTGGTGACGCAGATGTACTTCCCGAACGACCCGCTGTTCCCGTACGACCCGATCCTGCGCTCGGTGACCGACGAGTCGGCCCGTGCCCGCCTGGTCGCGCAGTACAACCACGAGCTGTCGCAGCCGGAGTTCTCGCTCGGCTACGAGTGGGACATCGTTCTCGACGGTCCCTCCGCCACCTGGATCGAGGAAGGTCGCTGAGCATGACCGAGACCACCAGGGGGCACGTCCTCCCCACGCCCTCCCAGACCGTCGGCCCCTTCTACGGGTACGCGCTGCCCTTCCCCGAGGGCGAGCAGATCGCGCCGAAGGGGCACCCCGACCAGATCACGCTGCACGGGTACGTCCTGGACGGAGAGGGCAAGCCGATCCCGGACGCCGTCCTGGAGTTCTGGCAGGCGGCTCCGGACGGCTCCCTCAAGGGCGCCCCCGGTTCGCTGCGCCGCAACCCGGTGACCGGTGGCTACCTCGGCCGCAACGGCACGGACTTCACCGGTTTCGGGCGGGTCGCCACGGACGCCGACGGGCACTACGCGCTGTACACGCTGCCGCCGGGCAACACCGGGCTGCCGTACATCAGCGTGTGCGTCTTCGCGCGCGGTCTGCTGCACCACCTGTACACGCGGGCGTATCTGGCCGACGGCGCCGACCCGTTGCTGGACTCGCTGCCGGACGGGCGCCGGGCCACGCTGGTCGCACAGCCCGGCGAGCGGCGCACGTACCGTTTCGACATCCGCCTTCAGGGCGAAGGCGAAACGGTCTTCCTGGAGTTCCCGTGACCCTCGGCGACACCGACGGCCTGCTCGCCCCCGGGTGGGCAGGCTCCCCCGCCGCGTCCGCGACCGGCGACACCGCCTTTCTCCAGGCGCTGCTGGACTCGGAGGCGGCGCTCACCCGCGCGCAGGCCTCGCTCGGCCTCGCGCCTTCGGAGGCCGCCGCGGCGGTGGACGCGGCGGCCGATGCGGCGCGCTACGACGTCCATGACCTCGCGCTGCGCGCGCGGGGCGGCGGCAATCCGGTGATCCCGCTGGTCGCGGATCTGACCGCGGCGGTCGGCGCGGTGGATGAGGAGTACGCCCCGTACGTCCACCGGGGCGCGACCAGCCAGGACATCATGGACACGGCGATGATGCTGGTGGCCGCGCGGACCCTCGACCTCGTCCTGGCGGACCTGGCCCGTACGGAGCGTGCGCTGGCCCGGCACGCTCGGGAGCACCGGGACACGCCCATGCCGGGGCGGACGCTGACGCAGCACGCGGTACCGACGACCTTCGGCCTCAAGGCGGCGGGGTGGCGGTGCCTGGTGCTGGACGCACGGGACCGCCTCCAGGTCGTACGCGACTTGCTCCCGGCCCAACTCGGGGGCGCGGCGGGCACATTGGCGGCCTTCACCGCGTACGGGGCCGCTGACACCGGCGCGCTGGTCGAGGCGTATGCCCGCGAAGTCCGCCTCGCCGCACCGGTGTTGCCCTGGCACGCCCTGCGTACTCCGGTCGCCGATCTCGCGGGGGCCCTCGCGTTCACAGCGGGCGCCCTCGGCAAGACGGCGGCAGACGTACTCACGCTCGCACGCACGGAGATCCGCGAGCTGAGCGAGGGCTCAGGTGGCGGTTCCTCCGCGATGCCGCACAAGGCGAACCCCGTGCGCGCCACGCTGATCGCCGCCGCGGCCCGCCGTGCGCCGCAGCTTGCCGCGACGCTGTACGGCTCGCTGGCCGCCGAGGACGAACGCCCCGCCGGTGCCTGGCATGCCGAGTGGGAGCCCCTGCGCGAGCTGCTCCGCCTGGTCGGCGGCGCGGCGCGCGACGCGGCCGAGCTGGCCGAAGGCCTCCGAGTGCACGCGGACGTGATGCGCGCCCACCTGGACCTCACGCACGGCCTGATCGTCTCCGAGCGGCTGTCCGCCGAACTCGCGCCGGTGCTCGGGCGGGCCCGCGCGAAGGAGCTGCTCACCCGGGCGGCCGAGCGGGCCACCGCGGAGCACCGGCCGCTCGTCGAACTCCTTGCCGGTGAGCCGGAGTTGAAGGAACTCGACCTCGCGGCCCGCACCGACCCGACCCAGTACACCGGCTCCGCCGGAGCCCTCACCGACCGTGCCCTGGAGCGACGTTGAGCACCCAGCCGACCCCGACCGGTAAGCAGCTGCACCACCGCGCCGAGGGACCCGCCACCGCTCCCCCGTTGCTCCTCGGCCCGTCCCTCGGCACGTCGACGGCCCTGTGGGACCAGGTCGCGCCCGAACTCTCCATCACCCACCGGGTCGTATGCTGGGACCTGCCGGGCCACGGCCGCTCCCCCGGCGACCTGATCGGGCCCGGCGCGACCGTCGCCGACCTGGCCTCGCTTGTCCTCTCCCTCGCGGACTCACTCGGCATCGACCGCTTCTCGTACGCGGGGGTCTCGCTCGGCGGCGCGGTGGGGCTGCAACTCGCGGCGTACCACCCGGAGCGGATCGAGCGACTTGCCGTGATCTGCTCCTCGGCCCACTTCAACGGGTCCAAGCCGTGGGAGGAGCGGGCCGCGCTCGTCCGCGCGGAGGGTCTTGGCGAGCTCGCGGCGAACGCGAACTCCCGTTGGTTCACGCCCGGTTTCACCATTCCGGCGCTCGTCGAGGACCACCGTACGGCGGATCCTGATGCGTACGCCGCCTGCTGTGACGCGCTCGCGGCCTTCGACATCCGTGACCGGCTGCCGCGGATCAGCGCGCCGACTCTGCTCATCGCCGGCCGCGAGGACCCGGCGACGCCGCCCGCACATCTGCGGGACATCGCCGACGCCGTGCCCAGTGCCGCGCTCACCGAGATCCCTGGCGCCTCGCACCTGGCCCCCGCCGAGCAGCCGGAGGCCGTACTCGCCGCTCTGCGCGGGCACTTCGACGGTGGGGCGAAGCGGGGGATGGAGGTACGGCGACAGGTGCTCGGTGACGCGCACGTGGATCGCGCTCAGGCTCGGCAGTCTCCGTTCACGGCCCGGTTCCAGGACTTCATCTCGCGTTACGCGTGGGGGGAGATCTGGACGGACGACACGCTGTCGCGCCGCGAGCGCAGCCTGATCACGCTGACCGCACTGGTCGCCCACGGCCACTACGACGAACTGGCCATGCACGTCCGCGCGGCCCGCCGCAACGGGCTCACGCCCGAGGAGATCGGCGCGGTACTCCTGCAGACGGCTGTGTACTGCGGGGTTCCGGCGGCCAACTCGGCGTTCGCGGTGGCGCAGCGGGTGCTGTCCGAGGAGGACGGAGCGGCAGGGTGACCTTGCCTGTCGTAGGTTCAGCCGCACCTCCTACCTGCCTCCGCCGTATGCCTAGGGTGGAGACATGCCCACTGTTCTGATCACCGGGGCCACCTCCGGCCTCGGGCGCTATGTCGCCTTCGAACTCGTCCGCTCCGGACACACCGTCCTCGCGCACGGCCGCGACCCCGACCGTACGGAACGGCTGGTCGAGGAGTTGCGGGCCGAAGGAGAGGCGTACGGCTTCGTTGCCGATCTGGCCTCGCTCGCGCAGGTGCGCGACCTGGGCGCACAGGTCGCGGACGCTCACCCCCACCTCGATGTGCTGATCAACAACGCCGGAGTCGGCTTCGGCGAACCCGGCGGCGGGCGCGAGGAGAGTACCGACGGCCACGAGCTGCGGCTGGCAGTGAACTACCTCGCCCCCGTCGCGCTCACCCGCACCCTCCTGCCGGTGCTACGCGCGAGCGCCCCCGCGCGCATCGTCAACGTCGGCTCCGCGGGCCAACAGCCCCTGGACTTCGACGACATCGAGCAGACCCGGGACTACGACGGCGTGACGGCGTATCGTCGCAGCAAGCTCGCCCTCGCCGCGCACACCTTCGCCCTCGCCGAGGAACTGGCCGGCACCGGAGTCGCCGTGAACGTACTGCACCCCGCCACCTACATGGACACCGCGATGGTCCGCGGGGGCGGAATCGAGCCCTGGTCCACCGTGGCCGACGGAGCCGCTGCCGTACTGGCCCTGGCCACTGGAGAGTTGGGCCAGGACTCCACCGGACGCTACTTCGACGGCACCCGCCCCGCGCGAGCGCATACGCAGGCGTACGACCGTGACGTATGGAAGCGCCTGGGGGCGGTCACGGACCGGCTGCTGGCGAAGTAGGCGTACCGGCAGCGGTCAGCGCAGCGTGTCCAGTGCCTCCTGCGCCCTGGCCACCAAGCCGTCCGCGCCGCAGGAACGGGCCAGGGTGAGGCCACGGTCGAGTTCGCCGGCGGAACGGGACGCGATGCCGTAGTCGACGCGGGCCAGGGCGTGTTCGTAGGAGGAGGGGGACGCTTCCAGGTAGGTGGCGGCGCGGGCGTGGAGGGCGACCGCGCGGGGGCCGGTCTCCAGGGCGGCGGCGCAGCGGAGGGCCTCCCCTATGGCCGTGTCGGTGCCGAAGCGCTCGGCCTGGGCGCGGAGGTCGGCGGCGATCTCCGCGGCGCGCCTGGAGTCCGAGGCGGCGAGTGCCCGGGCGAGTTCGCCGGCCCAGGGCGCCATCACGGTATTGTGACCGCCGCGGGAGGCGGCCATCTTCTCGGCGACCTCCAGCTCGTTCACGCCCTCCTCGAGGCGCCCGGTGGCGATCAGGAGGCGGCCGCGGATGGAGTGGGTGTCGGGAGTGACGTTCGTGGAGGGGTGGGGCGGCTCGAAGGCGTACCGCGCGGCGGTCTCCTCGGCCTCGCCGACGTGACCGCGGGCGAGCAGCGTGTCGATGAGCATGCAGACCACCGACCAGTGCATGGGCAGGCGCCGGCCCACGCGGTCGACGAGCCGCAGCGACTCGCGCAGGAAGTCCTCCGCGTCCCTCAGGCGGCCCCGTCTGCGGTGCACATAGCCGCCGTAGGCGAGTGCGAGAGCCAGATGGCCGCCGCTCCACCCGGCGATCTCGTACGACCGCTGGGCCTCGGTGAAGAGGCTTTCGGCGCGGTCGAGGCGGTCCGCGAACGTGTAGGAGACGCCGAGCATCATCAGGAGCTCGAAGGTCCACTCGGTGTCGGTCCAGCCGAGTCCGGGCGCGAGGCGGCCGTTGACGAGGGCGCGGTCGCACAGTTCGACGACCTCCTCGGCGTTCTCCCCACGGGTCGTCGCGTCGAAAGCGCGCAGGATGAGCAGGGCGCGCTCGGAGTTGTCACGGCCGGTGAGCGGCTTGACGAGCTCGGTGAGACGGCGGGAGCGGCCGGGCGCGTCCTGCTCGCCGGCGTGGAGGCCCTCCCACATGTAGTGCACGGCCTGCAGGCGCATCCGCTCGGGCCCCGGCTTCAGCCGGGTGACCTCCTCGTCGATCGTACGGACGGCCTCTTCCAACTGGTCGTTGTGGACGAGCGCCTGGGCGAGACGGCAGACGGCGTCGACGCGCAGTTCGCGATCGAGGCCGTGCAGGGTGAGTGCCTCCCGCAGATGCTGGATCGTGGTGGCCGGTGAGGTGAGGAGGGTGGCGCAGCCCAACTCGTAGAGCACGCGCGCGTGGACCTCGGGCAGCGGTGGTTCGAGCAGGGCGCGCTCCAGACAGCGGCGGGCCGCCGCCGGGGCGCCTACGGCGAGGTGCTCGCGGGCGGCCTCGCGCATCTGCTCGACGAGTTCGGGGTCGTCGTCCGGGTGCACTTCCAGGAGATGACGGGACGCCGCCGCGGCACCGAGGCCCGAGGCGGTGACCACCGAGGCGGCCACGCCGTGCATCGCGGTGCGCAGGCCGTCCGGGATCGAGCGGTAGACGGCGCCGGCGATCAGCGGGTGGACGAACTCCAGCTCGCCGTCGGCCACTTCGCCGTTCGCCCGGTCGGCGCCGGTGAGGATACGGGCCGCGCCCAGCAGCTCCGCGCAGCGCTCTGCCTCGTCCAGCGGCATCCCGGCGAGTTCGGCCGCGAGGTCGAGGGTGATCCGGGTGCCGAGGATCGCGGCGGCCCAGGCGAAGCGGGTGGCGTCGACGCCGAGGCCTTCGAGGCGGTCGACCAGGCCTCGGCCGCGCGCCGACTGGTTGAGTCCGCGCAGTTCGGTGGCCGAGCTCTCGACCGGTTCGAGATCGCTGTCCTGGACCTTGGCGAGGAGTTCCACGGTCTCGTACGGGTTGCCGCCGGTTACCGCCCACACCTCGCGGCAGAACGGGGTGTCGGCGTGTTCGCCGAGCGTGGCGCGGGTGAGTCCGGCCGTGGCATCCGGTGTCAGCGCGCGCAGGGCGGCGATCGGAAGGGCCTTGGCTCCGATCGCGTCCAGATGGCGCGCGCTCTCGCCGCTGACTCCTGCGGGGCGGCGGGCGACCACGACGAGGACGGGCAGGTCGTCGAGGCGGTCGGTGAACGCGGCCAGCCAGTGCAGGGTTTCCTCGTCGGCCCAGTGTGCGTCGTCCACGAGCAGCACCAGCGGCCACTCGCGCCGGGCGAGCCTGCGCACCGCCGCGACGAGTCCGTCGCACACGTACTGCGGATCGGGCTGGCGGTCGCCCGCTTCCGCTATGCCGAGGGCGGGTCCGGCGATGTCGTACCAGTCGCCGAAGTACTCGCGCGCCTCGTCCGGCATCAGCGATACGAGCGCGGGCTGCAGCAACTGCCGTACGACATTGAAGGGAACGGACGTCAGGGTCTCGCCGCCGCGCGCCGACCACACCGTGCAGCGGCGGTCCAGCGCCATCCGGCGGGCCTCGGCGAGCAGCGCGGTCTTCCCGATGCCCGCCTCGCCGCTCAACACCAGCACTCTGCCCGCTCCCGAACCGCCGCACAGCGCGTCGACGGCCTCCGCGATCACGGAGAGTTCCGCGTCGCGCTCCCAGAGGGGAGCCTCCGTCATCCCGCTACCTCCTGAGGTCGCCCAAATGACGTACAGACCACGAGCCTAGTCCTCCCCGAGCCGTCATGGCGCCTGGTCGGGCCACCTGTTGCCGTCGCGGGTGACAGCCGTGGACGAGAGGCGACGGACGGGGCCGCCCACCTGGCCCGGCGAACGTCGTCGGCCGTCAACTGCCGGGATGTTCACGGGAGTCGGCGGAACGGCCGGGGCGCCGGCCGGAATACCGGGCATTCGGGCCGGAGCCTCTCATCCTGCTTTCACACGAGCCACATACCGTGTCCCCATGACCCACGTGACTCCTCCCGGCTGGTACCCCGACCCCGGGCAGACAAGTAACGGCCCCGCCACACAGCGCTGGTGGGACGGAGAGGCGTGGACGGACCAGACCCGTCCCGCCGATGCGGCGGCCGGATGGGGGCCGCCGGCGTACGCCGCGTTCCCCGGGGCGTATCCGGGCGTACCGCCCGCCGCTCCGCGTCGCGGACTGCGGATGGGTATCGCGATCGCCGCGGCGGTGGCTGTTCTAGCGGGCATAGGCGGCGGGGTGTACGGGCTGACCGCGGGCGACGATTCGGGCGGCGGCGATTCGAGCAACGCCCGCCCGGCACCCACCCAGCCCGGACCTCAGGGGCAGGACGGCGGCGGTCAGGGCGGACCGGACGGCGGTGAGAGCGAGGCTCCGGGGCAGCCCGAACCGCCGCAGACCGAGGAGGGTTACGCCACCGACGCGCTGAGCGGCATCAGCCTTCCCGTGCCCGACGGCTGGACCGGCGAGTCCGGGAAGGTCGGTGGCGCCTCGGTGTCGACCGGGACGTACCCCTGTCCCGGCGACACCTCCAAGGAGTGCGTGCGCGGCGGGGCCAACTCGGCGCCCGCCGCCGCCCTGGGGATCAAGGCGACCACCGCCGAGGCGGCGGCCAAGGAGGACATCTCCAAGAACGCCGAGGAATCGTACGGCGGCCCGACCTACGGCAAGATCACCTCGAACGACGAACTCGCCTCCAAGGCGGTGACCGTGGCGGGCGAGAAGGGCTACACGGTCCGCTGGAAGGTCGTCACCGGCAAGGGCGACGACGGCTATGTCGAGTCGCTCGCCTTCCCCTCCCCCGCCAACCCGGAAATGCTCGTGATCGTCCGCTTCGGCTTCGACGAGAACGAGAAGGCCCCGAAGCTGTCCGTCATCGACGAAATCACCAAGGGCATCAAGGAAGCCGCGGGCGGTGGCGGCAGCGGGGAGCGGGTCTGACATGGATCCGGCCGGGTGGCGCCTCTCCGCTCAAGAGGCATCCCACCCGGCCGGGGGTACGCGCCGCCCCCGTCCCCACGGTGCGGCGCGAACAGGCCGCCGTCCGGTCGCCCCACGGAACCGACGGCCTGAGTCTCAGGTGACCTCCGGCAGTCCGAGGGCGGGGATCAGGGCGGCGTCCACGTAACGGACGAGATAGTCGGCGTCCGCGTACCGCCCCTCCAGGACCGGGCGGACGCGGATCATGCCGAGCAGTTGCGCGGGCACGAACTCCAGAGCCGGATGGTCGGCGGCGATCTCGCCGCGGTCGACCGCCCGCTGGAGCATCTCCCTGAGTGCCGCGCGTTCGGGTTCGATGAGCGCGTCGCGCAGCGCGCACTGCAGTTCCGGGTCCTGCATGACGGCATGCCCCAACGCCTGCACCAGCTTGGTGTCGTCGTCGGACCGCTCTCCCGCGGCCCGCGCAGCGGCGCGCAGATCACCGGCCAGCGAGCCGGTGTCGATGTCCGCGAGCCGCGGACGGTGATTGGCACGCAGCGCCGCCGCCACGAACTGGGGCTTCGTCTTCCACTGCCTGTAGAGCGTGGATTTGCTGCACTTGGTGCTGGCGGCGATGCCCTCCATGCTCAGCGCGTCATAACCGCACTCGCGGATCTGGTCGAGCGCGGCATCGAAGAACTCCCGCTCACGCTCGGGTGTGAGCTTGGAGCGGCGCCCGGCGACGACCGTCTCGGATTCGTCGGCTGCCTGCGGCGTCATGGGCGCGTCTCCTCGCTCGGGTCGGGGGCCCGGTGCCTGCTTCCGTGGCCTGCTTCCAGTGTGACGTAGGTCGATCGATACGCCACTGTACCGAAACAGATTCGTTTCGGTACAGTGGCGTATCGATACGGCGGCGTATCGGTACCGTGGCGTATCGATGAGCCATGAAAGCAAAGGGGCCGGGGGATGGCAGCGCGAACCAAGCCTGCAAGAGACGGGGCCACCGCGATACAGCGGCCGCCCCTCGTCCGTGAGCTCCTGCTCGTCGCGGGACTCTTCCTCGTCTACAAGCTCGGCCGACTGCTGGTGACGGGCCACACAGGCGAGGCCTTCCGTAACGCGCAGCACGTCTGGGACCTGGAGCGGGCCCTGCACCTGCCCGGCGAGGGCGCCGTACAGTCCGCGCTGCTGCACGGTGACAGCCTCGTACACCTCGCGAACACCTATTACGCGACCGTGCACTTCCCCGCCACGGCGACCTTCCTGGTCTGGCTGTATCTGCGCCGCCCCACGCACTACGTCTGGGCCCGCCGCGCCCTCGCCGCGATCACCGCCGCCGCCCTGGTGGTGCACCTCACGTTCCCGCTCGCCCCGCCGCGGATGCTCGGCATGGCGGACCTGGTGGACACGGGGCAGGTGTACGGGCCGACGGTGTATGAGGCCTCTCCGGAGGCGGACTCGCTGTCGAACCAGTTCGCGGCCATGCCCTCGCTGCACTTCGGATGGGCGCTGATGGTGGCGATCGGCCTGATCGTCGCCACCCGTTCACGATGGCGCTGGCTGTGGCTGCTGCATCCGCTGCTCACCCTGCTGGTGATCGTCGGTACGGCCAATCACTACTGGCTCGACGCGGCCGTGGCGGCGGCGCTGCTGGGCGGCGTACTCGCGGTGGTTCGTCTGCCTCACCGGACGACGACGACCGCGAAGGAACCCTCGAAGCCCGTGGCACCGGCGAAGGCACCGGAACTCGTGGGAGCCGTCCGATGAACGCCACAGTCGTCGCCGTGATCCTGTCCCTCTTCTCAGCCGTCGCATACGCCGCGGCAGCCGTGGCCCAGGAGCGGCTGGCCTCCCGGAACTCCGACTCCGGTGTGCTGCACCTCCTCGGCAGCGGCGCCTGGTGGGGGTCGGTCGCGCTCAACGGATCCGCCGCGCTGCTGCATGTGGCCGCCCTCAAGTACGGTCCGCTCACCCTGGTCCAGCCGCTCGGCGCGCTCACGCTGGTCGCCGCGGTGCCGCTGGGCGCCAGGGTGGCGGGGCGGCGGGTCCGTGCCGTCGAGTGGCGCGGTACGGCGCTCACCCTGGCCGGGCTCGCCGCGCTGCTCGTCACGGCGTCCGGGCCGGCGCCCGACGACGTGCTGAGTCTGCCGGAGGCCCTCGCCGTCGCGGGCATCACCGCGGGCGTGATCGGCGTACTGGCCCGGCGGGGCGCCCGCCCAGGGCTGCGGCACGCGACCGCGTCCGGCTTCGCCTCGGGTGTCACCTCCGCGCTCACGCAGACCGTGACGGTGGCCGCGACCGACCGTTCGAGTCCGCTGCTCAGCGCGCAGGTGATCGTGGTGGCCCTGTTGGTCGCGGCCTTCGCGGCGGGCGGGCTCCTGCTCGCGCAGACCGCCTACCGGGACGGCCTCGGCGCACCCCTCGCGGTGGTGACACTGGCCAACCCGGTGGCCGCCGCGATCATCGGCCTCGCACTGCTCGGCGAGGGCCTGCGGGGCGGTGCGGCGGGTCTGCTGCTCGCGCTCGCGGGGGCGGCGGTCGCGGCCCGGGGCGTGGTGACGCTGTCCCGCCCGGTTCCGGAGTCCGCTCGGCTGCCCACGGAGGAGCCCGAAGAGCCGGAGGAGCACCCGGTCGCCGCGGTGCTGGCGCTGAACCCCCAATCGGCTTCGTACGAACCGGTGTTGATGCCCCGTCAGCCCGCGCCGGGGCACCTCACGCCGCTTTGAGCGACATCGTGACGACGTTCTTCACCTCCCGCGGGACCGATCCGTCACTCCCGTCCTTCGTTAGCGTGCTGCCGGCGTCCGACGACGAGTGGAGTGTCAGCCGCTCAGTTGATGCGGACGATCTTCCAGAGGGACGACGGCTCCGACGAGCCTCACGGTCGGATGGCCGTCGGACGACAGAGGTGGGGGTGGCCGGGCGTGCGTCCCTACGCCCTGACCGCGACGGTGGGGGTATCTCCGGCCGGACATTCGCGAGCCCGGTCGACCCGGGACGGGCGCTCAGGTGGTGCGCAGTGCGGTCTGGCCCTGGTGGGACGGCGGGGGTGCGGTGGAGCCGCGGACGACGAGTTCGACCGGTGGCTCACCCGCCGCGGGCAGCTCGGTCTCCGGCTCTTCGATGGCGTGCACGAGCAGCCTGATTCCTTCCCGTGCCGCGGCGTCGAAGGGTTGACGCACTGTGGTCAGGGGCGGGCTGACGTAGGCGAAGACGGGACTTCCGTCGAAACCGACGACGCTGATGTCCTCCGGCACACGGCGGCCGGCTTCCCGAAAAGCGTGGATCAGGCCGATGGCCATCTCGTCCCCCGCCGCGAACACGGCGGTCACGGAGGGGTCCGAGGCCAGCTCGCGGCCCGCTGCGTACCCGGAGGCGGGTGACCAGTCACCCTCGACGACAGGTGGTTCGTGCACGCCCCGTGCGGCCAGCGCCGCCCGCCAGCCCTCGACACGGTCCTTGGAGGCGTACCACCCTTGGGGACCGGCGAGGTGGTGAACGGTCGCGTGTCCCAGCTCCAGCAGGTGCTCGGTGGCCGCCCGCGCCAATGCGTAGGCACCGACGCTCACGGTGAGGGTCTGGCCGGCGGTGAAGGCCGGCGGTGCGCCTACGAAGAGGACCGGCACGTCGACCCGTACGGAGACCTCTCCTTCCACGATGGGCTCGGAGACGACCACACCGTCAACTCCCTGTTCCATGAGTGACGTCACGGCGCCGGCGATCCCCTTCGGGTCACCGTCCACCGTGTTGACCACACGCAACGCGTAGCCGGCGTCCCGTACGGCCCTCTCGACGCCCACGAGGAGTGAGGCCGTTCCGTACCCGGCCGTTCCCAGGGCCACGACACCGATGGAGCGATTCCGCCCCGAGGCGAGCGCCCGGGCCGCGTGGTTCAGCCGGTAGCCGAGTTCCCCGGCGGCTTCGAGGACGCGTCGGCGGACGTCGTCGGAGACGTATGGCTCGTTGTTGAGGACCCGCGACACCGTCTTGCGCGACACCCCGGCCACACGGGCCACGTCCGCGCTGCGCGGCGCGGGCGCACCGGGGCCCCGCCCCACCACTCGTGGCATGAGAGCTCCTGATGACCATGGGCCCGTATCGAAGGAGGTCAACTGTATGACCGCGCGGTCACTGACCGCGCGGTCATGTTTTTACGCAGCCGGAGAGTCCCGCGTCAAGAGCGCGTACGGCACAACTTCCGCTCCGCACGGCAGCTTCCGTCCCGCACGGCATTTCCGAGGCTGTCGAGCGCCGTGCGCGGGACCGACCGACAACATCTGCGGGTTGACAGAGTCTTGACAGCAGGTCGCTTGAACGTTCACTGTTCGACGCGTCCACCGATCGTGTCTGTTGGACCGCGTTTGTTTCTGGTCGTTTCAGCGATCGCTCCCTCATGCCCGTCGAGCCGATGCGCCATGCCCGGATACGGCAGCCCCTCAGGAGCCCGAAATGCACCATAGATCCCCTGATCAGTCCTTGCCCGGTACCAGCCGTCGCAGTCTGTTGCGCGGCGCAGGCGGCGCCGCCCTGCTAGCCGGCGCCGGCATACCCCTGCTGAGCGCCTGCGGCGGGAGCAGCACGGCCGCCGACCCGAAGACCGTCACCCTCGGCTCCAATTCGTCGGACGCGGTACCGAAGAAGGCGTTCGCCGAGATCTACACGGCCTTCACGAAGGCGAGCGGGATCACGGTCGACGTGAACACCAAGGACCACAACACCTTCCAGGAGCAGATCAACTCCTATCTGCAGGGCACGCCGGACGACGTGTTCACCTGGTTCGCCGGCTACCGGATGCAGTTCTTCGCGGCCAAGGGTCTTGCCACCCCGATCGACGACGTGTGGCAGAAGATCAGCGGCAACTTCCCCGAGGCGATGCAGAAGCTCAGCAAGGGCGAGGACGGCAAGTACTACTTCGTGCCGCTGTACACCTACCCCTGGGCGGTCTTCTACCGGAAGAGCGTCTTTGAGCAGTACGGCTACGAAGTCCCCACCACCTGGGACGACTTCACCACCCTGTGCAAGCGGATGCAGAAGGACAAGCTGGTCCCGATCGCCTTCGGCGACAAGGACGCCTGGCCCGCGATGGGCACCTTCGACCAGATCAACTTCCGTACCAACGGCTACGACTTCCACGTCGAGCTGATGGCGGGCAAAGCCTCCTGGACCGACCCGAAGGTGCGCAAGGTCTTCGACCACTGGACGGAGATCCTGCCGTACCACCAGGAGGGCGCGGTGGGCCGCACCTGGCAGGACGCCGCCCAGACACTGGTGTCGAAGAAGGCCGGCATGTATCTGCTGGGCACCTTCGTCGGCCAGCAGTTCACCGACAAGGCCGACCTGGACGACCTGGACTTCTTCGCCTTCCCGGAGATCGACCCGGAGTACGGGCAGGACACCGTCGAGGCCCCGACCGACGGCTTCATGCTCTCCAAGGACTCGAAGAACCACGCCGGTGCCGTCAAGCTCCTGGAGTTCCTCGGCACGCCCCAGGCCGAGGAGATCTACCTCAAGTCCGACCCGAACGTGGTGGCCGCCTCCACCAAGGCCGACACCTCCGCCTACACGCCGCTGCAGAAGAAGTCGTACGACATGATCTCCGGCGCCAAGAGCCTGACCCAGTTCATGGACCGCGACTCCCGCCCGGACTTCACCTCCACGGTGATGCAGCCCGCGCTGCAGAACTTCGTCCGCAACCCCAAGAACGTCGACGGCATCCTGTCGTCGATCGAGCGCCAGAAGAAGACGATCTTCGCGTCCTCATGAGCACCGACCTCACCCCGAAGACACCGGAGACGGCCGCCGCGCCGTCTCCGGGCACCGCGTCCGTCACCCAACGGGCGGCGCAGGGCCACGGGCGCCTGCTGACCCGCCGTGACCGCCTCGCGCTCGCCCTCATGGCGGGCGTCCCCACGTTCCTGCACGTCGCCTTGGTGTGGGTCACCGCGCTCGCCTCGATCGCGCTGGCCTTCACCACCTGGAACGGCATCGGCTTCGACTCGATCAAGTGGGTCGGGCTGGAGAACTTCAAGGAGCTGTTCACCAACAACCCGCAGTTCTGGCCCGCCGTCGAGCACAACGTCGTCTGGTTCGTCGCCCTGATCCTGGTCCCGACCCCGCTCGGCCTCTTCCTGGCCGTGCAGCTGGACAAGAAGATCCGCTTCAGCCGGGTCTACCAGACGGCGTTCTTCCTGCCGGTCGTCGTCTCGTTCGCGGTCATCGGCTTCGTCTGGCAGCTGGTCTACAACCCCGACACGGGCCTGATCAACAGCCTCATCGGCGCCAACGAGCCCGGCCACTACATCGACTGGATCGGCGACCCGGACCTCAACCTGTGGGCCGTCCTCGTCGCCGCCTCCTGGCGGCACACCGGCTACATGATGATCCTCTACCTGGCCGGCCTGAAAGGTGTGGACCCGTCCCTCAAGGAGGCGTCCGCGCTGGACGGCGCCAACGAGTGGCAGACGTTCAAGAACGTCACCTTCCCCACCCTGCGCCCGACGAACACCATCGTCCTGGTCGTCACCATCATCGAGGCGCTGCGTGCCTTCGACCTCGTCTTCGTGTTCAACAAGGGCGCCCAGGGCACCGAGTTGCTGTCGATCCTGGTGACCAACAACATCATCGGCGAGTCCAGCCGGATCGGTTACGGATCGGCGATCGCGGTGGTCCTGCTGGTGATCTCCCTCGCCGTGATCATCCCCTATCTGATCGCGACCTTCCGGAAGGAGCGGCGCGCATGAGTTCTCCCACCGTCGCGGCGCCGCTGAAGCAGCGCACCCCCGTCCGCCCCGCCCGGATCCTGCTGCACGTCTTCCTCGTCGGCACGGCGCTGGCATGGCTCGCCCCGCTGCTCTGGGCGGTCTACGCGGCCCTGCGCCCGTACGGCGAGACCAGCACCAAGGGCTATGTGTCCTGGCCGGACAAGCTCAGCCTCGACAACTTCACGAACGCGTTCACGCAGTCCGACATGGCGCACTACTTCGGCAACACGCTGATCATCGCCGTACCGGCCGTGCTCCTGACCCTGTTCCTGTCATCGATGGTCGCCTTCTACGTCAGCCGGTTCGACTTCCGCCTCAACCTGGCGCTGTTGCTGGTGTTCACCGCGGGCAACCTGCTGCCCCAGCAGGTCATCATCACCCCGCTGTACCGCCTGTACCTGCTCATCGACCTGCCCGGCATCACCGTCAGCGGCAAGCTCTACGACTCCGCGCTCGGCCTGGTCCTCATCCACGTGGCGTTCCAGTCCGGCTTCTGCGCCTTCGTGCTGGCCAACTACATGCGGATGCTGCCGCACGAGCTGACCGAGGCCGCGCTGGTCGACGGCGCCTCGGTGTGGCGGATGTACTGGCAGATCGTGCTGCCGCTGTGCAAGCCCGCGATGGCGGCCCTGGCCACTCTCCTGTCCATCTGGATCTACAACGACTTCTTCTGGGCCATCGTCCTGATCTCGACCGGCGAGAACATGCCGGTCACCTCGGCCCTCAACAACCTCTCCGGCCAGTACTTCACCGACCCGAACCTGGTCGCAGCCGGTGCCCTGCTCACCGCGATCCCGACGCTGATCGTGTACTTCGTGCTCCAGCGCCAGTTCGTCAGCGGCCTGACCCTGGGCGCCAACAAGGGCTGACACCCGCACGCCTCCTCCCCTACACCTCCCGGAGCAGTGAGTACCGCACGCCGCCTTCGCCTTCCCGGCATCGCCTACGGAGGCGACTACAACCCCGAGCAGTGGCCCGAGGAGGTCTGGGCCGAGGACATGCGCCTGATGCGCAAGGCCGGGGTCACCATGGTCAGCGTCGGCATCTTCTCGTGGGCGCTGCTGGAACCTTCGGAAGGCATCTACGACTTCTCCCGCATGGACCGGATCCTCGACCTGCTCCACGAGAACGGCATCGCCGCCGACCTGGCCACGCCCACCGCGGCCCCGCCGGCATGGTTCTTCAAGGCCTA
Organism: Streptomyces vastus; assembly: GCF_039532825.1. Lineage (NCBI taxonomy): Bacteria > Bacillati > Actinomycetota > Actinomycetes > Kitasatosporales > Streptomycetaceae > Streptomyces > Streptomyces vastus. The sequence goes on along the minus strand of NZ_BAAASJ010000118.1, from coordinate 156,226 downwards.
CTCGGAGGGGCTGCCGGTGGACCGGGACGGCCGTCGGCTCTGGCCCGGCAACCGCCAGACCTTCTGCCCGTCCAGTCCTGCCTACCGCCGGGCGGCGCTGCGTATCGCGGAGGCCCTCGCCGAGCGGTACGCCGCCCACCCGGCCGTCGCCCTGTGGCACGTGCACAACGAGTACGGCTGTCACAACGCCGCCTGCTACTGCGACACCAGCGCCGCCGCCTTCCGCACCTGGCTGCGCGCCCGCCACGACGACGACCTGGACGCCCACCGCCACGGCAGCGGAACCGCCTGGTACCTGGCCACCCACCCCGACCCGGACACGCTCGCCGGCCTGCTCCACCGCATCAGCCAGGAAGCCGACGTCACACCCGAGCACGAGTCGCCCACCGGCATCGAGGCGGTCCGGCGCCGCGGCACGGAAGCCGACTACCTGTTCCTCATCGACCACTCCGGAAAGGGGGCGAAGGTGCCCGCCGAGGGCGTCGGACTCCTCACCGGCACACCCGTCACCGACACCGTCACCGTCCCGCCCGGAGGAGTCGCCGTCATCCGCGGACCTCGCTGAGCGGAGCGCACTGCGGAGGTCTCCGTGGCCGGCGGCATGAACGCGATCGCGCACGCCCTCCGTGGGCGGTGTCGCGGACGATGCGGGTGACGTCGGTCAGGCCGGCGTCGTCCCGTCGGTGCAGGACGGTTCGTGCAGGACGGTTCGTGCAGGCGGACCCCACTCCGGCTCTCGACCGGATCAGAACCCGGCGGTGGCGGTCGACTTGCCGTTCCACCGCCTTGTGGCCGTGACCGTGCCTCAGGGAGCAGCGGCCTCAGGACATCCCACAAGCCGTCCGGCACGATTCAGCTCCACGTTGCCGGCCCCGTACCAGGTCAGCGTCCACGTCAGCAAGGAGAGGGTCTACGACAGCGTGATGCCGAGTCGCTCCGCCAGCTCATGGTTGCTGACGCCGTACGTCTCCCGGATCCGTACCCCGTCGGGGCCGACGTCGAATACGCCGCAGTCGGTGTAGACGCGGCTGACGCAACCGACGCCGGTGAGCGGGTAGGTGCACTGCGGCACGAGCTTCGGCTCGCCGGAGCGGGTGAAGAGCGTCATCATCACGTAGACGTCCTTGGCGCCGATCGCGAGGTCCATGGCGCCGCCGACGGCGGGGATATCGTCGGGCTTGCCGGTGGTCCAGTTGGCGAGATCGCCGTTGAAGGCGACCTGGTAGGCCCCGAGGACACAGACATCGAGGTGCCCGCCGCGCATCATCGCGAAGGAGTCGGCGTGGTGGAAGTACGCCGCCCCCGGCAGCTCGGTCACCGGGACCTTGCCGGCGTTGGTCAGGTCGGGGTCGACCGCGTCGCCCTCGGCCTTCGGACCCATGTTGAGCATGCCGTTCTCGGTGTGCAGCACCACGCCGGAGTCGGCCGCCAGATGGTCGGCGATCTTGGTGGGCTGCCCGATACCGAGGTTGACGAAGGCGCCGGCCGGGATGTCGCGTGCGATGACGGCGGCCAGTTCGTCCATCGAGAGCCGGTGGTCGGCGCTGTTCGGCGCCCCGGTGTACGCCTGGCCGCTCGGCGTGGTGGTTGACGTGGTGGTCATCGGGCCCCCTGCACGGTGTAGTGACGGGCCGCCACCTGGACGACCCGGTCGACGTAGATGGACGGGGTGACGACGGCCTCGGGGTCGAGCGTTCCGGGCTCGACGACCTCGTCGACCTGGACGATGGTCGTCGTCGCGGCCGTGGCCATGACCGGTCCGAAGTTGCGGGCGGTCTTGCGATAGACGAGGTTGCCCATCGCATCCGCGACGTGCGCGCCGATCAGCGCGTAGTCGCCCTTGATGGGGTACTCCAGCAGGTACTTGCGACCGTCGATCTCACGCTCCTCCTTGCCCTCGGCCAGCGGCGTGCCGACCGCGGTCGGGCAGTAGCACGCGCCGATGCCGGCACCGGCCGCGCGCATCCGCTCGGCGAGGTTGCCCTGCGGCACCACCTCGAGCTCGATCTTCCCCTCGCGGTAGAGGCCGTCGAAGACCCAGGAGTCGACCTGGCGCGGAAAGGAGCAGAGCACCTTGCGCACCCGGCCGGCGGCCAGCAGCGCGGCCAGCCCGACCTCACCGTTACCGGCGTTGTTGGACACGATCGTGAGGTCCTTCGCACCCTGCCGGATGAGCGCGTCGATCAGATCGAACGGCATGCCCGCCAGGCCGAAGCCACCGACGAGGATCGTGGACCCGTCCTCGATCCCGGCGACCGCGGCGTCGGCGCTCTCGACGATCTCCGCCCGGCTCACTGGGCCGTCTCCGTGGCGTCGCAGTTCTCGAGTACGACGGCCAGCCCCTGACCGACCCCGATGCAGATCGCGGCGACGCCGTAGCGCTGCTTGGTCTCGCGCAGCACCTTGGCCAGCGTGGCGAGGATGCGACCACCCGAGGCGCCCAGCGGGTGCCCGATCGCGATGGCGCCGCCCTTCTGGTTGACGATGGCGGGGTCGACCTTCCACGCGTCGAGGCAGGCGAGCGACTGCACGGCGAAGGCCTCGTTGAGCTCGACCGCGCCCACCTGGTCCCAGCCGATGCCGGCCCGGGCCAGCGCACGGTTCGCTGCCTCGACGGGGGCGTAGCCGAAGGCCTGCGGCTCCAGCGCCATCACGCCGCGGCCGGCGATACGAGCGATCGGGTCGGCCCCGATCACGGCCGCGGCCTTCTCGCTGCCCAGCAGTACTGCGGAGGCACCGTCGTTGAGCGGGCTGGCGTTGCCCGCGGTGATGGTGCCGCCCTGCTCCCGTGTACGGAAGACCGGCTTGAGACCGGCCAGCGCCTCCGGCGTGGATCCGGCTCGGATGCCCTCGTCGCGGGTCAGGTCGACGCCTTCGACCGGCACCACCAGGTCGCCGTAGAAGCCCGACTCCCATGCCTCGTGGGCGAGTTGGTGTGAGCGGGCGGCGAACTCGTCCTGCCGCTCGCGGGAGATCCCGAAGCGCTCGTGGAGCTGCTCGTTGGCCTCGCCGAGGCTGACCGTCCACTCCTTCGGCATCCGCGGGTTGACCAGCCGCCAGCCGAGCGTGGTCGAGACCGCGGTGACGTCGCCGGCCGGGAACGGTTTCGCCGACTTGGGCAGCACCCACGGCGCACGCGTCATCGACTCCACGCCGCCGGTCAGCACCACCTCGGCATCGCCGGACTCGATCGTCCGGCTGGCCGTCATCGCCGCATCCAGGCTCGAGCCGCACAGCCGGTTGACGGTGGTGCCGGGCACGCTCACCGGAAGCCCGGCGAGCAGCGCCGCCATGCGGCCGACGTTGCGGTTCTCCTCGCCGGCGCCGTTGGCGTTGCCCCACACCACGTCGTCGACCGCGGAGTGGTCGAGGCCCGGCACCTTGGCGAGCGTCGAGGTGATCGCGGCGGCGGCGAGGTCGTCGGGGCGGACGCCGGCCAGCGCGCCGTTGAAGCGGCCGAACGGAGTCCGCGTCGCGGCGTACATGAAAGCACTCATGGCAGCGACGCTAATCCTGGGCCGCGATATTCTGAAGTACACATATCCCACGCGATTGATATGGATGACATATGGATCTGCGTCATCTTCGGTACTTCGTGGTGGTGGCCGAGGAGCGCCACTTCGGTCGCGCCGCCGAGCGGCTTCACATGGCCCAGCCGCCGCTCTCCACGCAGATCCGCCAGCTCGAGGCCGAGTTGGGCGTCGAGTTGCTCCACCGCACCACACGCCGCGTGGATGTCACCGAGGCCGGCCGGGCCTACCTCGAGCGGGCGCGCGCGATCCTCGCCGACGTCGACGAGGCCGCCCACCACGCACGGCTCGTCGCCGCCGGCTCGGTCGGCCACGTCGCGATCGGGTGCGTGGGCTCGGCGACGTACAGCCTCCTGCCCGCGCTCTCGCGGCGGCTCTCGGAGGAGCTTCCCGGCGTCGACTTCTCCTTCCGCGGCGAGATGCTCGCGCCCGACCAGGTCGAGGCACTGCGCACCGGCGCGATCGACGTCGCGCTGCTGCGCCCTCCGGCGGCCGACCTCTCCCTCACCGTGCACACCCTGCGCCGGGACCGGCTCGTCGTCGCCGTACCGGTCGACCACCCCCTCGCCCGCCGGAAACGGTTGCGCGCAGCGGACCTGGCCGGTGCCGACCTGATCGTGCACTCCGCCGACCGCCGGTCGGTGATGTACGACGTCGTGCTGGGCCTTCTGCGCGACGCCGGCGTCGAGCCGCACATCCGCCACGAGGTCGGCGAGACGTCCACGCTGGTGACGCTCGTGGCCGGCGGCCTCGGCGTCGCGGTCGTGCCCGAGCCCGTGACCGCGTTGGCGCTCGACGGCGTCACCTACCGACCGCTGGCCGGGGCCGAGGCACGCGTGGAGCTGGCCGTCGCCCATCGCGCCGACCGCTCCGAGCCGCACCTGGAGCGCACCGTGGGAGTCATCCGGGCGGCATTCTGAGACATCTGCCGACGCCAGAAGCCAGCCCCCTTCGTCCGGCCTCGGCGTGACTCCGGCGTACAACCGCTCACCCAGGGGTCGCGGCGACTGCAGCGAGGCTCGGCATCGCCACCTCGCTGACCAGGAGGAAGGCCTACGCAACGATCTTCGTGACGGAATCGCGAGCATGATGCGCGATGCGGTCGTCAGTGACGTCGTCCGCCCCGCCGACGCCGATGGCTCCGATGACCTCTCCATCGGCCGTCACGATCGGCACGCCGCCGGCGACCGGCAGAACGCTCACGGCCGACGCGTAAGCCTTGCGTCGCGCGGTCTCCACGCCGAGAAGGCCGACGCCGACGTCACTGAGAAGAACCTTGGTGACGCCACTTCGGTTGACCACGACAGCGCACACCTTGTGCCCCTCGACCCTTCCCGCTTCCAGAGCGGCAAGTGCGGCGCCGTGCGCGATCTCGTAGCTGAGGGGCTCAACACCGCGATCACCACATGCTTCCACGAGATGTACACCGTCCTCGACGAGAACCTCGCGCCGTTCCCGATGCAAGACGTGGTGACGAAGGTCTGGGAGGAGACCGCGGAGGGCTGGCGCCTGGCGCACATGGTCATGGGCAGGCGGTTTCCGCCGGTCTGACTTCCCGGAGGGCCGACTTCCCGGAAGGCCGACGGCATGATACTCACGCCGCTGTTCGATGAATGGACAAGAGGGTTCAGGACGGGCCGCCGGTCATGGAGAGTCCGAGGTACATGGTTCATGCGGCGATCGCCGCTGTTGTGGAAATGAGGCAACACATGTCAGCCACTGAGATCGAGGCACCCACATCCGGCGCGGTCCGTACCAGTGACGGGTGAGCACGTCGCGGCCAAGGACGGCCGCTACTTCGAGACAACCGAGGCCCTGACCGGCGAACCGATCGCACGGGTCGCCGCGGCCTCCGCAGATGATGTCAACCACGCGGTGGACGCGGCGGCGGCGGTCCTTGCTCCCATGGCTGTGGTGCCTGCCGCGGCTTTCAGCCCGGCGGTGGGCGCGGCATGGCTGGCGGACGCCCGAGAGACAGAGGCCTCCCAGCGGCTCGACCGAGAACTGGAGGAGTTCCTCGGGTCTGTCTGACGAGGTCCCTGTACCAGGGATCTCCATGGATCCCGAACTCCTGAACCGGTTCCCGACCGGCTGTCGGCGCTTGGCCTACCTGCAGACCAAGGCGGCTTTCACGGTGAAGGACGGGCTTCCCGGCCTCACCGGCGCAGCAGTCGAGCAGCTCTATTCCGAAGGCACACAATGGCTGGCGGAGGCCTGATGCAGGCCGTCACCGGCATGAAGTCGACCCAGCCGAAGATCTACCCGAGGAACAAGCGATGAGGTTCACGCACGAGACCCTTCCCCAGCGAGTGGTGTTCGCGGCTGGGGAGTCACCCGTCGCCGTGGCGGCGGAGGTCGAGGCGCTGGGTTGTTCCAGGGTCATGCTGATCGCGTCGGACCGCGAGAAGGAGCTGGCCGCCCCGATCGCCAAGGAGATCCCGGTCGTGCTGCGTCACGAGGAGGTCGTGATGCACGGGCCGGTCGAAGTCGCGGGGCGAGCCCTCCGGGCGGCGGTCGACGCGGACGCGGACATCCTGGTCAGCGTCGGCGGGGGCTCAACCACGGGTCTGGCCAAGGCCGTTGCGATGAGCACCGGGCTGCCGATCGTCGCGGTACCCACCACGTACGCCGGCTCAGAGGCGACCAATGTGTGGGGCCTGACCGAAGGCGAGACCAAGACCACCGGTGTGGACAACAAGGTGCTGCCCGCGTCGGTGGTGTACGACGCCGGTCTGCTGACCACGCTGCCCGGCGAGATGACCGTGGCCAGCGGCCTCAACGCGATGGCGCACTGCGTGGACTCGATGTGGGGGCCGCGTGCCGACCCGATCGACCGGGCGCTGGCGCAGGAGGGCATCCGCGCACTGGCGACCGGCCTGCCGGCGGTGGCCGACGACTCGACCAGCGTCGAGGGCATCGAGCAGACGCTGTACGGCGCCTACCTCGCCGCTGTCGCGTTCGCCTCGGCCGGCTCCGGGATGCATCACAAGATCTGCCACGTCCTCGGCGGCATGTTCAACCTCCCGCACGCACAGACCCACGCGGTCGTGCTGCCCTACGTGCTGGCCTTCAACGCCCCGCAGGCTCCCGAGGCGGAGGCGCGTATCGCTCAGGCCTTCGGCACGGTCTTCCACACCGAGGCGGCGAACGCCGGCCTGGCCGCCCTGCGCCAGGCGCTGGACGCGCCGAGGGCGCTGCGCGACTACGGCATGCCCGAGGACGGCATCGCCAAGGCGCTGGGGCCGATCACGAAGGCGATCCCGGCCAACAACCCCACCCCCTTCACCGACGAGAACCTGACCGCCCTGCTGAAGGCGGCGTGGGCCGGCGACCCGATCAACTGAAGGAGGCCGTCATGGCTACCTACGTCAACCCCGGCTCGGCCCAGGCCGGTGCCCACCGCACGATCTACCGCGAGGTGTCGCCGGAGCAGCAGACAGTCGAGCAGCAGCTCGTCGACAGCGTCGTGGCCTCCTTCGGTGCCTGCGAGGACCCGCGGCTGCAGGAACTCATGACCTCCCTGGTCAAGCACCTGCACTCCTTCATCCGCGAGGTCCGGCTGACCGAGGAGGAGTGGGGGACGGCGATCGACTTCCTCACCAAGGCAGGCCACATCACCGACGAGGTCCGGCAGGAGTTCATCCTGCTGTCCGACACCCTCGGCGCGAGCATGCAGACGATCAACGTCAACAACCAGGCCTACAAGGGCGCCACCGAGGCGACCGTCTTCGGGCCGTTCTTCGTCGAGGACTCCCCGGGGATCGAGCTCGGCGGTGACCTGGCCTTCGGTGCCCCCGGCGAGCCCTGCTGGGTCGAGGGCACCGTCACCGACACCGACGGCAACCCGCTCGCCGGCGCACGGCTCGAGGTCTGGGAGGCCGACGAGGACGGTTTCTACGACGTGCAGTACGACGCCGGCCGGCGCGCGGGCCGGGCGCACCTCTTCTCCGCGGCCGACGGCAGCTACCGCTTCTGGGGCCTCACCCCGACGCCGTACCCGATCCCCGACGACGGACCCGTCGGCAAGATGCTCGACGCGGTCGGCCGCTCACCGCTGCGCGCCGCCCACCTGCACTTCATGGTGTCCCACGAGGGGGCGCGCACCCTGGTGACCCACATCTTCCCCGAGGGCGACCCGATCGGCCGCAAGGACACCGTCTTCGGCGTGAAGGACTCGCTGATCAAGCGGCTCGAGCGACAGCCCGCCGGCACGCCGACACCCGACGGCCGCGTCATCGACGGCACGTGGAGCCGTTTGCGCTTCGACATCGTCCTTGCGCCCGCGGGCGTATGAAGCGGGCGTCGCAAACGGTGACCCGGTAACCGAGCAAGCTGCCTGCCTGGCTGGCTGAGGGCCGAGGCGAGATGGCGCGGGCGGGCGGGCCGCCGTGTGCGAGGACCTGTTGGCACAGTTCGCAGAGCCGCGCAGACGCAGCCGCCGGAGACGCTGCCGACCGCGTTGCCCTCGGTGTCCAGCGCCTGTGCGGTGCCGGGTGGCAGGAGTGCGCCGCCTCTGACGTCGGAGGTGAGTGAGGGGAGGGGCCGCCGCCGCTCGTGACAGGGGTAGGCAGCGGCGGCGGCCCTGGAGTGGTGGCTCATGCTCCCCATCGAGCTGAGGTAGCCGTGCCCGAGGTAGTGGGCCAGTGGAGCGAGCGCGATCGTCTCGGAGAGCCACAGCTCGGTCAGTGCGCCGTCGACGAGCACGGTGGCCCCGTCAGGGACGCTCTCGGCGATCGTGCGGACCGCGAGGTACGGGTGGATCGCGCCCTCGTGCTTCTCGGTCTCGGCGGCGAGCGCGGACCGCCGGGCGGCCGAGACGTCCCGCAGGATCCCCAGCCAGTCGCCCCGCCCCGAGGGCACGGGGCTGTCGCCCAGGCGCTCGTTCAGCAGGCCGAGCGTGCCGATCGGGGCGGCCCTGGATGCCGAGTTCGACATCCTGCAGACGGCCGAGCTCACGGCCGTCGGGGTCGATCTGGAAGATCCGCGCGCTCTTCGGGAGCAGTTGGCCCGTGCCGAATCCGGTCGTCATTCCGAAGCGCAGCCCGAGCAGAAGGACCAGGTCCGGCCGCTCGTCCTCAGGGACGGTGGCCAGGGTCTGGACGAGACCGACGTGCTGCTCGGAGCCGACGATCGCCCCCAGGCCCTCCCAGTCGGACAGGAGGGGCACCCCCCGTGGTGACGGCCTTGCCGGGGCCGGCCGGGCTCGGGTGGCGCCGACCTCGCCCCGCGCCGGCCGGCGCAACCGCCTGGCATGCAGACACGTTGGTGGCCGGCAGGGACGCGAACGACTTCCGTCTGACGGAAGCTGCCTTGCCGAGCTGCCGCAAGCGTCACGATCCTGAGTCGAACCACGGCAGCGCGGGGCGACGGAGCCCCGCTTCAAGGGACGGGACCGCCCATGCCTCATATGACCGCTTTTGCCAGGAATCAGTGGTACGTCGCCGCCTACTCCCAGGAGGTCGGGCGCGAACTGCTCGGCCGTACGATCCTCGGTGAACCGCTCGTCTTCTACCGCACCGAGGAGGACGGGACGCCCGTCGTCCTGCACGACCGGTGTGTGCACCGCCGCTACCCGTTGTCCGAGGCCCCGACCCGGCTCGACGGCGACAAGATCGTGTGCGGATACCACGGCTTCACGTACGACACCACCGGCACCTGTGTGTACGTGCCCGGGCAGAAGCGGGTGCCGCGCACCGCGCGCGTCGCCTCGTACCCCGTCATCGAGCAGGACTCGCTGATCTGGGTGTGGATCGGCGATCCGGCCCTCGCCGACCCGCAGACCATCCCGCGGGCGAAGCACCTCGACTCCCCCGGCTGGACCACCGTCCGCGGCATGGAGCCGATCGACGCCGACTACGGGCTCCTCGTCGACAACCTCCTCGACCTCTCCCACGAGACCTATCTGCACGGCGGGTACATCGGCACCCCTGAGGTCGCCGAGACGCCGATCACCACCGAGGTCGACGAGGGTGCGGGCATCGTGCGGGTGAGCCGGCATATGGACGACGCCGAATGCCCGCCGTTCTACGCCAAGTCGACCGGCATCACCGGCCGGATCAACCGCTGGCAGGACATCGAGTACCACGCGCCGTGCCTGTACCTGCTGCACAGCCGTGTCGCTCCGGTCGGCGTGCTGCCCGAGGCGGACGGCAGTGACCCGGGCGGGTTCCACACCGAGGTCACGTACTGCATCACGCCGTCCGGCGACGGCAAGGTGTACGACTTCTGGGCGGTCTCCCGTGACTGGGCGACGGACGACGACGAGGTCACCGAGTTCCTGGCAGGCAACAACCGCACGGTCGTCATGCAGGACGTGACCGCGCTCAACCTGCTGCAGAAGACCCTCGGTACCGAGCGCCACGGCTACCAGGAGCTGAGCATCAACATCGACACCGGCGGTCTGGCCGCCCGCCGTATCCTCGCGCGTCTGGTCGAGGAGGGCGACAAGCCCATGGAGAAGGTTCAGTGAGCAGTCCCACCGGCGAGATCTACCGCATCGACTGGCTCCCGGGCACCGACATCCTGCACGGCACCTGCCACTGCGGCGCCGAGCAGACCGCCCAGGACCCGATCGCGATGTGGGAGTGGATGCTCGGTCACCCCGAAGGCCACGCCCCTCAGGGCAAGGCCTCCCAAGGCAACGCCTCGCAAGGAAACGGCTCATGAACGCGTACGAAGCCGAACTCGTCGTCGACCGCCGGGACTTGGCAGCCGACGGCGTACTCGCCCTCGCCCTCCGCCATCCGCTGGGCGAGGAACTCCCCGCCTGGGAGCCGGGCGCGCACATCGATGTGCTGCTCGGCCCGGACCTGGAGCGGCAGTACTCACTGTGCGGCGACCCGGCCGACCGGCACGTGTGGCGGATCGCGGTGCTCCGGGAGCCCGACGGCCGCGGTGGATCCGCTTATGTGCATGGGCAGTTGGAGGCGGGCGACAAGGTCCGCGTGCGCGGCCCGCGCAACCACTTCGCCCTGGCGGCCGCTCCCCGCTACCGCTTCGTCGCGGGCGGCATCGGCATCACCCCGATCCTGCCGATGCTGGCCGCTGCCGAGGCAGCGGGGGCCGAGTGGACTCTGCTGTACGGCGGGCGCACCCGCAACTCCATGGCGTTCACCGAGGAGTTGGCACGGTACGGCGACAAGGTACGGATCGCTCCGCAGGACGAGACGGGACTGCTGGACCTCGACGCGGCTCTCGCCGACCCTGCCCCGGACACGCTCGTCTACTGCTGTGGGCCCGGCCCGCTGCTGGACGCGGTCGAGGAGCGGTGCGCGGTGTGGCCGAAGGGGGCGCTGCATGTCGAGCGCTTCGAGCCGAAGGCCCAGGAGACGGGCGAGAACACCGAGTTCGAGGTCGTGCTCGAGCGGTCGGGCCACACCCTGACCGTCCCCGCGGACGTCTCCGTGCTCGACACCGTACGAGCCGCCGGCGTCGAGGTGCTCTACTCCTGCACCGAGGGCACCTGCGGCACGTGCGAGACCGATGTCATCGAGGGCACCCCCGACCACCGTGATTCCGTCCTCACCGACGAGGAGCGGGAGGCCGGGGAGACCATGCTCATCTGTGTGTCCCGGTGTCGCGGGAAGCGCCTCGTGCTGGACCTGTGAGACCGGTGACCCGCAGGTCGGCCTCGATCCGGGCGACCGTGGCCAGCAGAGGGGGCAGCAGATCACGGCGTACGGACTCGACCGAGTTGCGGGCGGCGTGCACGGGAACGTTGACCGCCGCCACCACCTCGCCGTCCCGGTCACGCACCGGGACGGCGACCGAGCGCAGCCCCTCCTCCAGTTCCTGGTCGACGATCGCGTATCCCTGACGGCGTATGCGGCGCAGTTCGGCGCGCAGCGCTCCGGCCGAGGCGAGTGTGCGGGAGGTGAGGGGGCGCAGATCGGCGCGGGCCAGCCGGGCGTCGATCTCCTCGTCCGGCAGATGCGCGAGGATCACCCGGCCCACCGACGTGACGTGTGCCGGGAAGCGGGTGCCGACGGTGATCGTCGCGGTCATGATGCGACGCGTGGGTACGCGCGCCACGTACACGATGTCGTCGCCGTCGAGGACACACAGGGACGACGACTCCCGTATCTGCGCTACGAGTTGCTCCAGATGGGGCTCGGCGATCTCGGGCAGGGTGAAACTGGACAGGTACGAGTAGCCGAGTTCCAGGACGCGCGGGGTGAGCCGGAACATCCGCCCGTCCGTGTGTACGTACCCCAGGTCGACGAGGGTGAGCAGGAAGCGGCGGGCGGCGGCGCGGGTCAGTTCGCAGGAGCGCGCCACATCGCTCAGTGTCAGTTCCGGATGGTCGGCGTCGAAGGCGCGGATGACCGCGAGGCCCCGCTCGAAGGACTGCACGAAGTGCGGTGCGCGGGCTTCAGCGGGCATTTTCGCCTCCACGAGGACGCACGGGCGTGCGCTCTGTACGCACGAGGGTGCGCTCTGCGCACGCTAAGAGCACGCTTCGGCAACTGTCAACGACTTGCGCGTCATGGGCATTGACCATTCTTATGACGGCGTTCTACGTTCCCGCTGAGCACTACTGTGCGGTCTGCGCACAGCCCGCCCTTCAGGCACTGTCCCATTAGGGGGAGTCATGCGTCGTCTGCTCATCGGCCTGACGGTCTCAGCGGTGTTCGTCACCGCATCGGCCTGTGGCTCGTCCAGCTCCACAGAATCGGCCGGGGACAAAGCGGCCGACGGCACCACCACCGTCAAGGTCGGGATCATTCCCATCCTGGACGTCGCCCCCGTCTATCTGGGCCAGAAGAAGGGCTTCTACTCCAAGCGCGGTCTCAAGCTGGAGCTGACGCCCGCCCAGGGCGGGGCCGCGATCGTGCCCGGTGTCCTCAACAACCAGTTCCAGTTCGGTTTCAGCAACACGACGTCCCTGCTGGTCGCCCAGTCCAAGAAGGTGCCCGTCAAGGTCGTGGCGAACGGCGTCGCCTCCACCGCCGAGGAAGGTGCCGACTTCATGGGCACCACGGTGAAGAAGGGCAGCCCGATCAAGTCCCCCAAGCAGTTGGAGGGCAAGAAGGTCGCGGTCAACTCGCTCAACAACATCTGCGACACCTCGATCAAGGAGTCGGTCCGCAAGGACGGCGGCGACGCCTCCAAGCTGAAGTTCGTCGAGATGCCCTTCGACCAGATGGCCGCCGCGCTCGAGAACGACCAGGTCGACGCCGCCTGCACACCGGAGCCCGCGCTCTCCACCGTCAAGGCCGCAGGCGGCACGTCCATCGCGTCGAGCTTCTACGACGTGGACCCGAATCTCACCGTGGCCATGTACTTCACCTCGCAGCAGTACGCCAAGCAGAACCCGGAGCTGGTGAAGAAGTTCCAGGAGGCGACCGCCGAGTCCCTCAAGTACGCCGACAGCCACCCGGACGAGGTCCGCGAGATCGTCGCCACGTACACGAAGATCCCCCCGACCCTGCTGGAGAAGCTGACCCTCCCCCACTGGCCGGCCGATCCGAATCGCGCATCCATCGAGAGGCTGGCCGAACTGGCCAAGCAGGACGGTCAGTTGAAGGAGACCCCGGACCTGGACGCGCTGCTGCCGTGAAAGCCGAGAACGCCCTGCTGGGCGCAGCCGGGCTCGCGGGCTTCCTCGTACTGTGCGAGGCGGTCCCGCGGCTCGGCATCGTCTCCGAGGACTACTTCCCCCCGGTCACCCGCATCGCCGACGCGCTGTTCACCGAGTTCGGCGACCAGGCCTTCTGGACCGCGCTCGGTGACACGCTCACCGGCTGGGCGCTGGGGCTTGCGATCGCGGTGACCGCGGGAATCCTCGCGGGCGTACTGATCGCGGTCACGCCGCACCTGCGCGAGGCGACCGCCTCCACGATCGAGTTCCTGCGCCCGATCCCGTCGGTCGCACTGATCCCGCTCGCGGTGCTGCTCTACGGCACGGAGCTGCAGTCGGTGCTCCTGCTGGTGGTGTACGCCTCGTTCTGGCAGGTGCTGATCCAGACGCTGTACGGCGTCCAGGACGTCGACCCGGTCGCCGACGAGACGGCCCGCAGTTACGGCCTCGGCACCTGGGCACGGGTCCGCCATGTCCTGTGGCCCACGGCCCTGCCGTACGTCATGACGGGTGTCCGGCTGGCCGCGGCAGTCGCCCTCATCCTGGCGGTGACCGCCGAACTCGTCATCGGCGCCCCGGGGTTGGGCCGGCGCATCGCGGTCGCCCAGAGCTCGCAGGCGGTGCCGGAGATGTACGCGCTGGTGGTCGTCACCGGCATTCTCGGGCTGCTGATCAACGTGGGCGCGCGCACGGTGGAGCGCCGGGCGCTGGCCTGGCACCAGTCGGTGCGCGGGGAGGTGGCGGTGTGAAAAACCTGGCCCTGCGGGCGTTCTTCGTCCTCGCGCTGCCCCTGCTGCTGTTGATCGCCTGGTGGTTCGCCTCCGCCGGCAGCACCGACGTGTACTGGCCGTCGCTGCGCACCATCCTCACCACGTTCCCGGACGTGTGGACGGGTGAGCAGCTACGCGCCGACGTCCTGCCCAGTTTGCTGCGCCTGCTGGCGGGTTACGCGTCGGCGGCTGTCGTGGGGGTCGTACTGGGCACGGTCATCGGCTCGTACCGCCGCGTACGGGCCGTTTGCGAACCGGTCCTGGAGTTCCTGCGGGCGGTGCCGCCGCCCGTGCTCGTGCCGGTCATCATTCTGTTCGCGGGCATCGGCGACACGATGAAGATCGCGGTGATCGCGAGCGGCTGTGTCTGGCCGATCCTGCTCAACACGGTCGAGGGCGTGCGGGCGGTGGACTCGGTCATGTCGGAGACAGCCCGGTCGTACGGCATCACGGGCACCGCACGCCTGCGCCACGTGGTCCTGCGGTCGGCGAGCCCGCAGATCTTCGCCGGGCTGCGGCAGGCCCTGTCCATCGGCATCATCCTGATGGTGATCAGCGAGATGTCCGTGTCCAGCAACGGGCTCGGCTTCACCGTCGTCCAGTTCCAGCGCAACTTCGCCATCCCCGAAATGTGGACCGGCATCCTGCTGCTCGGCATCCTCGGCTTCATCCTCTCCGTCCTCTTCCGACTGGTCGAGCGACGGGCGCTCGGCTGGTACCACGGTCTGCGCGACACCTCCCGGCGGTCGTCGTGACGCTTGCGAAAGGGCAGCCCATGCTGGACGTACGAGGCCTCAAGAAGGTCTACGAGGGTTCCGGTCGCCGTGTGGAAGCGGTACGCGACCTCACGTTCACCGTCGACGCGGGCGAACTCGTCTGTCTCGTCGGGCCGTCGGGCTGCGGCAAGACGACGCTGCTGAAGTGCATGGGCGGACTGCTGACGCCCACGTCGGGCGAAGTCGTGCTGGACGGGCGCCCGGTGAGCGGGCCGCCGCCCGGAATGGCGTTCGTCTTCCAGGAGTACGGGCGCAGCCTCTTCCCCTGGATGCGGGTCCGGGACAACGTCGAACTCCCCCTGAAACAGAAGAAGTTGACCCCTTCCAGGCGGCGTGAGCTGGTCGCCGACGCTCTGGAGTCGGTCGGCCTCTCCGACGCCGCGGGCGCCTACCCGTGGCAGCTGTCGGGCGGTATGCAGCAACGGGTGGCGATCGCCCGCGCGCTGGCGTACGAGCCGGATGTGCTGCTCATGGACGAGCCGTTCGCGGCGGTGGACGCCCAGACGCGCGCCGATCTGGAGGATCTGGTGCGCGGGCTCTGGCAGCAGCGGGGCATCACCATCCTCTTCGTGACGCACGACATCGACGAGGCGGTGTATCTCGGCGAGCGGGTGCTGATCCTCTCCGCCTCCCCGACCGTCGTCCAGGAGCAGCTGAAGGTCGACCTGCCCGCCGAGCGCGACCAGTTGCACACCCGGGTGGCCCCGCGCTTCGCCGAGCTGAGGACGCATGTGTACGAGCAGATCCAGTCGGCCAAGCGCGGCAGGGCGCGGGACCTGGAGGACGCGAAGGACGTGAAGGCGGACACGCCACCAACTCACTGATACCTGAGCGGCCTTGGTGAATTCCGGTGCGCTGCGGCGGCCCCGTAAGGGGCGCGGGGAACTGCGCGACAAGCCACAACGTACCCGCAGCTTTGAAACCACCTCACCCAGCGGAGCGCCTACGCCTCGGCGGCCGGCACCACGCTGAGGTGACTCGTCGCGCGCCGCACCCGCGCCGTCGTGCGTGCCGCGCCCGTCGAGCGGCGAGCGTCGCGCAGGACCAGCGTCATGCGCGTATAGCCCATGCCCTTGAGGGTCTTGGGGGTCTCACCGACAATCCGGCAGTCGGTACGGCCCCACCGCGGGTCCGGGTGCCACAACGGCCGTACCGCGCCGTCGTGTTCAAGGGCCTCGGGACCCACCGAGCGGATCCAGTGCGGCAGTCCGTGCCGGTACGCGGCGTCCATGATCGGGTCCTGGGCGATCTCCCGGAGGATGGACCGCAGCACCGGGTCCTGCCCGTGTCGCTCGATCGCGGCGGCGAAGTGGGCCAGCATCGGCAGGCACCAGCTCGACTCGTGCTCGGCCAGGATCGTGCCCGCGTCCGGATGGAACAGGACGAACCGGAGGAAGTTGTCCCCCGGCATGGCCGTGGGATGCGGGCCCACACCGCGGAAAAGTGTCTCGAACGCGTCGTTGGTGAGGACGACGTCCCAGCGGTGGTCGAAGACGACGGACGGAAAGGGAACGGCCTCGAGGAATGCGGCGTAATCCTGCAAATACGCCTGGGCCCTGAGACTCTCGGGGGCGGGTCGCGGCCGCGACCGCTGCCCTCCTGCCTGGTACTCCATCGGGAGGTCACCCCTCTTGCCTCTGCGGCCTTACACGCGGCGTCGCGATCCTGCTATCCCCGGCTCCGTGGCGTCAACTATCGTGGCATTTGCCGCCCGTTGACGAACGAATCGCGCCACAGTTGTGGCGAGAGGTGGATGGGAGTTCGAGGCAGGGGCTAACCTCCGGGCAGTTCATCGTGGACTGCGCCTCTACTGCGCAGCTCACGGCCGGTCGAGAGAACGTGGGAGATCTGTCGGTGACGGATGGCTTCGAGGTTCCGGGCGCCACGGCGACGGGTCTGCTGCCGGCCGTCGTGGCGCGTGTCGCCGCCCTCTCCGACCGGCTCGGTGTGCCGCACGGCCAGGTGTTCGACGTCCGGCGGCTGTCCGTCGCGTCCGGTGTGCCGGAGGTCGTGGTCCAGTCGCTGCTGAGCGGCCGGCCCGCCGGCGAGCCGGATCTGCAGACCCGGTTCCTGCAACGCCTCGACCTGCTGCGCCGCACACGTCTGAAGCCGAACGGCCGCCGGTACACCCAGCAGGAGATCGCCGACGGCGCGGGTATGTCGCGCCAGCAGGCGGGAGCCCTGATCAACGGGGACCGGCGCCCCACCATGGAGCACTGCGACGCCATTCAGCGCTTCTTCAGAGTGCACGCCGGGTTCCTGACGGCCGAGGACCCCGAGGCGCTGGCCGGCGCCCTTCAGCGCACCGAGCAGGAGCTGCTCCAGCAGCTCGCCGACCGTGAGAGAGCCGCGTCGGCGGCCTCGCGCTCGGACGACCCCTTCGAGCAGCTGCTCCAGGACCACGGCGTGCGGGGCATCGCCTGGCGCGCCGCACAGCTGCCGACGGATCAGCACCGGGACAAGGTCGCGGAATGGCTGGACATGCTCCTGGAGAGCGTCAAGCGGCCCGAGTCGTGACCCGGGGGAGAACAGTGGGCATCGGAAAGGACATGCGCCGCCTGTGCGGCGAGCTGGTCGGCGAGCTCTCGCTCCCGGCACCGGCGGAGCCCGCCGACCTCTACGCCGCGCTGTGCGGCGCCATGAGCAGACGCCGCGGCCGTCCGGTGCAGTTCCGTATGGCCGCCTTCCCGCCGGGCACCGCCAGTGGGCTCTGGCTCGACATGGCGGACCAGGACCTCGTGGTCATCGAGGAACGCACGGCGCCCGACCACCAGTTGGTGATCCTCGGCCATGAGCTGTGGCACATGATGGCCGGACACTGCGCCCACCATGTGGAGGGCGCGGCCGTCGCCGCCCGTCTGCTGTCCGACGACGCCGATCTGCAGGCGACGGTCCTGAAGGTGGCCGCCCGGACCCGGTTCGACCTCGCGGACGAGCAGGACGCGGAGGGCTTCGGGCTGCTGCTGGCCACCAAGTGCCGTGCGTGGCTTGCCGGTTCGGCGCAGCGCGGGCCCGTGTCCCGGGACGGGGTCGCGGGCCGGATCGGGGCGTCCCTCGGCTACCGCGGGCCGCGGGGCTGAGCCGCCACGCCATGGATGACTCCGGCTATTACATACCGGCTCTCGCGATGGCGATCGCGCTCGCCATCAAGACACCCGCGTTACTGCGCTCCTGGCACGACCCGCTGCAGCGTTCCGTGTGCACGCTGATCGCCCTGTCGGGCCTGGTGTTCTTCTTCGCCGCCCCGCCGACGATCGCCGAGGTCAACCGCCTCACCGGCATCGCGAACGTCTCGGCGCCGCTCGTCTACGGCCTGCTGAGCGCCCTCAGCGCCGCCTGCCTGGTAGTGATCATCAACTGGCGCGGCGGTCCGCCGGAGGCGACCCGGCGGGCCACCCGCCGCTGGATCACCGGATACGGCGTGGTGATCGTGGCGCTGGTCGTGCTCTTCGTCCTCGGGGAGGCACCGGAGGAACGGCTGCGGGACCTCGACACGTACTACGCCAACACGCCGTTCATCCGCGAGATGATCGTGCTCTACCTCGTGTCGCTCACCGTCGCGGGCGTCGCGATGGACGTCATGTGCTGGCGCTGGGCGCTGCAGGTACGCGGCTGGCTGCGGGCCGGGCTGCTGGTCATCGCGCTCGGCTTCCTGTGCAACATCCCCTACTCCGTCACCAAGTTCATCGCGGTGGTCGCCCGGTGGAACGGCCAGGACCTGGACGACCTGAGCACCTATGTGGCGCCCGCGACGGCCTCCGCCGGGATGCAGCTCAACGCGCTCGGCTTCTGCCTTCCGCCGGCCGGCCAGCGCATCGGGGACCTCTGGAGCACCTGGTCCACCTATCGCCGACTCGGGCCGCTGTGGCGCGAGTTGAGGCCTCTCGCGCCGCCCAAGGACCGTGCCGTACGGATCTCATGGTGGTCGCCCGCCGAACTCCAGGTGACCCAGCGGGAGTCCGACATCCATGACGGCATGCTCGCCCTGTACCCGTACTTCGACGAGGAGATCCGGGCGGGCGCCTACGAAGCCGCCGTGGCCGCGGGCTCCGATCCCGTCCAGGCGCGGGCGGAGGCCGACGCGGCGATGGTGACGGCGGCGGTACGGGCCAGGGCCGCCGACCCGGAGGGCAGGGTCATCACTTCGGCGACGGCCGACGACGCGCCACCGGCGTCCGGCGAAGCACCCCGCGACCTGGTGCGGATGTCCCTGGCCCTGCGTCAGTCCCCCGTCGTCGCGACCGCCGCTTCCTTCTCGGTCAGCGGAGGTCCGCTCAACCGGGGCTTCTTCCGGCCGAGATAGACCAGGGTGAGCATGTCGGGCCGGAACAGCCGTGTCGGGTCCTTTTCCATGCTCATCACGTCCAGCAGGATCTGCATGGCGCGGGGGTTGCGCGCGCCGGCGTCGGCTGCTTTGTCGACGAAGGCGGCGAGCGTCTTCTCCAGCCGGGTGGGCGGCTGCTCGCTGGCGCCGGGCCGGAACACGTCCTGACCCACGGCCAGGCTCCACGCGTTGTCGACGGGCCGGGCCGCGGCCTTCTGGACGCGCCGTGCCGTGCCGGGTGCGGTGAGTTCCTGCTCGCGCAGGACGCCGCGCAGAGCGAGGACGCTCTGGGCCGACGCGCTCATTCCGTGCCCGTAGAGGGGGTTGTAGCCGGCGACGGCGTCACCGAGGACGGCGAAGCCTTCGGGCCAGCGGGCGGCCTTCTCGTAGTAGCGGCGCTTGTTGGCGGTGCTGCGGGTGGTGACGACGTCCGTCTCTGGTTCGGCCCTGGTGAGGAGCTCGCCGATGATCGGGTGGGCCAGCCTCAGGGCGAAGGGCACGAACTCGTCGTTGCTGCTGGTGGGCTGTCCGCCGCGGCTGCCGGACAGGGTCACCAGCCACCGGCCGCCTTCGACAGGGACGATGACGCCGCCCCGCGCCGGGTTGGCCTGGGACTCTGCCTGGACGTTGACGATCGGGTAGTCGACGGCGCCGTTCGGCGGGCGGTAGATCCGGCTGGCGTAGCCGATTCCGGCGTCGACCGTGCGCTCCTGGACGGGCGGCAGGCCCAGGTCCCCCAGCCAGTGGGGAGCGCGGCTGGCGCGCCCGCTCGCGTCGATGACCAGGTCGGCGGGCAGGGTGCGCTCCGAGTCCGCCTCGCCTATGCGCACTCCCGTCACACGGTCGGCGCTGCCTTCCAGGCCCAGCAGTTCGGTCTGTTGCAGCAGGGTGATCCGCCGGTCCGGCAGCACGTCGGCGCGGATCACGGCATCGAGCAGATCACGGGTGCCCACGAGGAAGCTGTGCCGGGCATGGGTGAACCGCCGGAACCACTGGCCCGACGGAGCCCGGGACACCAGGTCGGTCATGACGCGGGCTTTGCGCGCGCCGCGGTCGACGAGTCGGCCGGTGACGCCCGGCAGGATCTCCTCGAGTGCCTTGACGCCGCCGGACCAGAACAGATGGGCGTGGCGGGCCTGCGGCAGCCCCTTGCGTGGCCGGGGCCCGTCCGGCAGCAGGTCGCGTTCGACGATGGTGACGTCGGCGTGCTCCGCGAGGACGGCGGCGGCGAGCATGCCCGTCATTCCCCCTCCGACCACAACCGCGGTGCGACTAGGGGCAGTTCCGTCAGACAAGTCGGACACTCCTTCTGTAGCTCCCGATACCTGTTGATACGTGCTGCTCCCGGAGTCAGCCATGGTCGGCGGCCGCTCGCTCGGCGGAGCGCCGTCGGGCTTCAGCCACGATCGGGGACGACGCCAACGCCTGTGCCAGGCCCACCATCTGATGGGGTGTCGATATCGACCGCAGGGTTCCTGCGTTCGATGGCATGCCCGCGCTGTCCCTGCGCAACGCCTGCACACGGGCCGCCGCGAGCATCGCCGCTTCGGCCACCACCTCGGCCTCATCGGCGGCGAGGGTCGCGCGGGCTTTGTCGTACGCCGTCGCCCGCACCTGGTCGTCGAGGTAGGGCGAGCAGGCTAGGACGCCGTCCCAGATGGAGATCTCCTGGCGTGCCAGGCGCCTCACCGGGGGATCCCACCAGCGGATGGCCCCCGTGGCCGGCGCACGCTGCGTGCGCAGCTCCGCCGACAGGGGCAACAGCCGCCGGTAGCGCCTCCAGGCGCGGGCGTTGTTCACCAGCGGAGGCCCGATCCGGGGCAGGGCGAAGCCGCAGGCACAGGTGATGCCGGCCAGCATGACCAGCGGGGGCGAGACGACGGTGGACAGGACGTCCCAGTCCCTCCCCAGCCAACGGGCAGCCATGGCCGCGTACTTCACGCTCTGATAGCACCCGTCGAAGAACAGGCCGATGACGATCAGCGTCAGCCCGCGGCGGATCATGCCGCGTACCTCCCGCAGCCATCGCACGCTCATGACCATGAGAGCGACGGTGGCAGCCGTGTGCGCGACGAGATACAGGACGATCATCTCGCGCATGTAGGGGGTGTTGGCGTAGTACGTGTCCAGGTCACGCGCGCGTTCCACGGGAACGTCGGCCAGGGCGAACAGGACCCAGATGCCCGCGATGACCAGCCCGTAGACGCCCATCACGAGCAGGGAGGCACGCCGCCTCCGCTCCGGCGATCCGCCCTCCCAGTTGATCATCAGGACCAGGTAGCCCGCGCTCAGTGCGGTCAGGCCCGCGTACACCAGTGGAGCGCTGAAGTTGGCGACGCCGGTGACGTCGTTGACGAAACGGATGGTGGGCGGGGCGGACAGGATGCAGACGAGCGAGCCGATCAGCAGGATCAGACCGGTCGACGCCACCAGAGGGTCACGCCACAGCGGCCTTCCGGCCGAGAGCTTCAGCACGGCGGCCAGCAGGAGAAGGAGGCCGGGGATGTAGAAGACTATGCCGCTGCTCACCGTATGGGGGTTCTTTCGTCGTCTGCGGCTGGGGTGGCCGCAGCGGCGGCCGCCCGGGCTGCCGCCACGATCCGGGACGTTCGCAAGGCGTGCGCGATACCGATCAGGGACGAGCGTGTCACGGGGAGTTCGGCGTTCGCGGCGTTCTCAGTGGTCGCGGCGTACTCGCCATTCTGCGTGTACTCCAAGAGGCCCGCGGGTGCGACCGGCCCGGCACGCCGGCAGGCGTGCACAGCCGCGGCGATCATCGCCGCGTGGCCGATGCGGGCGGCAGTGTCGGCGCTGTGGCCCGCGGCACAGGCTGCTGCGTGCGCGCGTGAGCGGACGTGGTCATCGAGATGGGGACGGATCAGTCGCAGCCCGTCCTCGATTCCGGCCTCGCGTCGGGTGAGGTGGATGAACGGCGACGAGTACCAGGGAATCGGGCCGGCGAGCGGACTGCCGGGACGGGTGCCGGCGAGTTCCCTCCACAGCGGGCCGAGCCGCCGCCATGTCGTCACGGCACGCCGGACGGCGGTCGCCCACGGGCCGAGGAGCGGCAGGGTGAAGCCCGCGGTGGCGGCGGCAGCCGCCAGGCCCACGAGGCGGGGCGCGAGAATCGTGCTCAGCATGTCCCAGTCCCGGCCGGTCCACCGCGCGATCACCGCGGTGAGCTTGAGACCGCTGAAGGAAATGTTGAGCAGCCAGGCGAGGACGAGCAGCCACAGTCCGGCGCGAAGCCAGCCGTGGACCTCCCGCGCCCAGCGCCGGCACAGAACGGTGGTGGCGACGGCGGCTGTCATATGACCGAGCAGATACAGCACGACCATCGGCCCGATCCACGGCGTCGTGGCGTAGTACGTGTCGAAGTCGGTGATCCGCTCGCTGGGTGCCTCACCCAGCACGAACAAGGTGATCAGTACGGCGATCAGGGCGGCATAGCCGGCGGTCCAGCGCCGGGTGAGGCGGCGCACGTACGCGTCGGGTCCGCCGCGCCAGTGGATGATCAGCAGCAGGCAGCTGGCGCTGTAGGCGCTCACCGTCGCGTACACCAGCGCGGCGGAGAAGTTCGCGATGCCCGTCGCTTCGTTGATCCCGGCGACGGTGCGGGGAGCGGCGAGGAAGAAGCCGACGCCGCCCAGGAAGATCACCCAGCAGACGGCTCGGATCAGTGGGTCGCGCCATGAACTGAGCAGGCCGGGCAGCTTCAGTCCCAGTCCGGCCCAGCAGACGAATGCGGGTATGTAGTAGTAGGCGGAGGCGTCCATGCTCAGACCTGTGGCCGGCGGCTGCCCAGTGACGCACCGATCCGTCCCGCGATATGGGTACGGTCCGTGTTCTCCGGCTTCCCCTCCAGCCAGACCCGGAAATGGGTCACAGCTTTCAACGCGAAGGTCTCGGCGTCCTGCTCGACCTGTTCGTCGAACACGGACCGGGCGGCCACCCGCAGGACGGTCGGCTGGAGATGGCGGAGATCGGCCCGCTGGTCCAGCATCCGGGCCGCCACCGTGGCACCGGCGATGTGGTGGCCGCAGTCGCCCTTGATCATGTGCCAGATCTCGTGGAAGAGGATCGCGAGCTGGTGCAGTGCGGTCGCGCGCTGGTCGACGAGGATGAGGTCCTCGTCCGGCAGGTCGAGCCACAGTCCGGTCGCGGTCCGGTGCGGGAACTCCTCTTTGAGGAGCACGACCTTGCGTCCCCGGATCTCGCTGAGGACTTCGATCAGCGCGGCGAACAGTTCATCGGGGTCCGTGGGAATGGTCAGTTGCCGTCCGCCGGCCCGCAGTTCGGCGGTCAGGCGGTCGATGAATCGACGCATCTCCTTCTCGGCCTGGAATTCTCCTACCAGCCGCGTGACAAGGCGACGCATCGACTGACTACTCCTCACATGCCGGACTCCGACCGGCAAATATTCCAGACGTCCGGGCCCGCTGCCAGGCCTACCGGGTTTCCGGACCCTCAACCCCCTTGTAGCGCTCTCGGCGGCGCAGGATCGTGTCGATCCAGTCGGCGACCAACTCCTGTTCCGCGTCGCTCAGTTCGGCGGCCCGGTGGGCGATCCGGCGCAGCCCGTGCGCGTGCCGCAGCCTGGCCAGCGGGTCCTCGCCGGCAGCCTCGCGCAACTCGGCCAGTACGGGCTGGAGGGCGTCGTCGAGGGCAGAGGCGGGCTCGGCGGACAACCAGCCGTTGGGTGCGCCGAAGAAGAACTCCTCGATCCCGGCCTGGGTGGCCGCCAGTGGACCACCGGAGCGGGCCGCGCGCGACTCCGCCCCCTCGTCTGCCTGCGTCTTCTTCCGGCTGTTGACGAGGTTCGACAGGGATGCCCGGGACGCGCCGAAGGAGGCGGCGATCTCCCCGTACGAGTGCCGGTGCCCGTCGTCGCGGCGTCGCGTTTCCCGCAGATGCTCGAAGCGGCGGATGATCCGGTCGGTGACGTCCTCGGCGGGAGGCTCCTTGCCGTCCAGGAGTGTCGCGATGACGTCCCGGGGGACGCCGCTGTCGACCGAGAGCCGTTCCACGTCGAGCACGTCATCACGGCTCTGCCCCTCCGCGAGGAGGGCGTCGAGCCGGATCAGGGTCTCGGCGAGCGCACTGAGCGGATCTCTCACCGGCACGTCTCCCGAAGTCAGGTGGGTGGTGCGAACTACGAGTTGATGTTCCGCACGATAGCCGCTGCCAGGGCCCGCCGACCACCGAGAAGACACCCCAATAGCCATAGGCGGCTACTCCAGTTGACATCTCTGGCGATGGCTTGCAGGATCATGACACGACCTGAAGACCGGTCTTCGCGCCGCGGTGACAGCTGAATCGCCGTCACTCGGGCGCGAGGCTCGTGTGTGCCCCGGCGGGGGAGGGTGCACCGAGCGCCGTGGTCTGCGGCCGCGCACCGTTCAGGTGTGCGGCCGCAGACCGATTGTCAGTGGTGGACGGCAAGCTGGACCCAGCGCCACCGCTGTGCGACGGCGCGTGAACGCAGAGCCGAGCCGAACCGGGAGAGTCGTCCGATGCCGACCGCCGTACTGACCGATCACGAACGCACCGCCGTGCAGGCCTATCTGCGCCTGTTGCACACGGTACGAGCCGCGCTGGACGGCCCGCCCGGCACGGCACCCCGCCCCGTCGTCGTACCGCCGGCCGCCCTCGCGGAGGCCGAGCGTGCGCTGGAGGCAGCGGGCCTCGCGGGCAACGAGGAGGCGTTCTTCCGCCTGCTGCACGCCTGGTGCCCCCAGCCGTGAAGGCCCCTGGCCGGGCGCCGAGCAGAAACGGGATCAGCCGGCGTCGTACGCGACGCTCACCGCGGTCGCCACAAGCCCCTGGCCCACCGTCCAGCGCCCGTCGAAGTGGTCGACGCGGTGGCCGTCCACCACCGGGCCCGGCACCAGGAGCCGGGCGCGGAAGACACCTGACGTGGTGTGCCCGGAGGTCAGGCCGACCTCTATGTCAGCCTCGGTGAAGTCCAGCCACTTCCCGGTGAGGGGGAACCACGCCTTGTAGACCGACTCCTTGGCGCTGAACAGGAGTCGGTCCCAGTGGACCGCGGGGTGGTCGGCGGCGAGCTCGCGCAGCCGGCTGTCCTCGGCGGGCAGGGACACGGCGGGCAACACGTCGTCCGGGAGCGGCAGATGGGGCTCCGCGTCGATGCCTAGGGAGGCCAGGTCGGTGGCGCGGGCCAGCGCCGCGGCGGCGTAGCCCTCGCAGTGCGTCATGCTGCCGATCAGTCCGGCGGGCCACTGCGGTGCCCCGCGGTCACCGGTCAGTACGGCCTGCGGGGAAACGCCGAGCTTGTCCATCGCACGCCGGGCACAGGTGCGTACGAGGGTGAACTCGCGGCGTCGCTTCTCCACGGCCCGCGCGATCAGCGCCTGCTCCGCGGGGTAGAGCGTCGCGCCCGAGGCCGGCTCGTCGCCGTGTGCCTCCACGGTCACGACCGAGTCCGGGAGCAACTCCTCGATCACTGGATCCGACCTCCATCGGCAGAATGCGAGGCAGCGTACCCAGCGGTGCCGGTCCCGCGGTGAGCAGGGTGCCGCACCCCCTCGCGAGGCCGTACCAGGACGGGACGTAATCCGTAACACGGACGTAGCAGCGATCATGTCCCGGAACCCCTATGATCGGCCCTACACAACCGCGCGCTCACCGTTTCCGAACGGCGGTTTTGTGTACCTCCAAACTCCTTGGCCGGGCTCGGCCTGCTTCGCCGTGCCCGCTAACCGTGAAAGGCGGCCTGAATGGTCTCTCGCGTACGCGTCTGGCTCAACCGCACGTACGCGGAGAACGTGTTCTTCATGGATCAGCTGCGGGAGAATCCCAGCGGCCGTCCGGTCGAGATCCATGCGACGCACGGCGACCCCGACTCCCCCATCCTGGCCGCCGCCGACACGGCGGCACTGGAACCGGAGGGGCTGTCCCCGGCCGCGTACGTCGAGTACGCCCTCGATCAGTGCGCCCGGCACTCGATCGACGTGTTCCTTCCGGTGCTGCACCAGGCGGCGGTCGCCGCGCACCGCGAGGAGTTCGCCGCGGTCGGTACGGCCCTGCTGGCGCCGCCCCCCGAGGCCGTGGCGACCTTCCACGACAAGGTGACGGCGTACGAGGCTGTGCAGGCGCTCGGGATGCCGGTGCCGCCGTGGTGGCGGGTGCGTACCGAGGATGAACTCGTCGCGGCGGTCGACGCCTTGGAGGCGGACGGCCACAAGGCCTGCTTCAAGCCGGCGGCGGGAGCGGGCGGAGTCGGCTTCCGCATCATCACGCGCGCCCCCTTCTCACTCATGCACCTGGGCGGCTTCCCCAGCCCGTATGTGCCGCTGAACCTCGTCGTCGACGCGCTGCGGCAGGCCGACGGACCCGTCGACTGGCTGGTGATGCCGCGGCTGGAGGAGCCGGAGGTGTCCGTCGACTGTCTGACGGGGCCGGACGGGCGGGTGCGGATGGCGGTGGGCCGGACCAAGAACGGCCGCCGGCGCGGCTTCACGCTGCAGCCGTCCTTCATCGAGCCGGCGCGGCACATCGCCCGGGCCTTCTCGCTGCACTACCTCACGAACGTGCAGTTCCGCATGTACGGGGACCAGCCGGTGCTCCTGGACGTCAACACGCGCCCGGCCGGCGGTCTGCACCAGCTCTCCCAGTGCGGCCTCAACGCCCCTTGGGCGGCGGTGCGGTTGGCGCTCGGCGAGGACCCGGGCGAGCTGGTTCCGCCGTTCCTCGGCCGGGACTACGCGGTGGTCGCCGGCCCCCGCCCGGTGGGTGCGGTGTCCGTGCCGCAGCCGCGCCTGGACGACCACCAGCCCACCCTGCCGGCCGTCCCCGCTCCCGATGGGGGTCCCTCCGCGCATGGGGGTCCCCCCGCTCGAGCGAAGTCGAGGGTGGGGGAGGAGCCGAGAGTGGGGGAGGAACCGGCCGCCACTCCCACCCCTGCCTGACCCCTCTCGCCGGGAGCGCCTGGGTGCCCGGTCAGTCGACCGGGTACCCCCATTCACGCGCCAACTCGACCAGTCGGGGCGGCAGTTCGGCCTGTGGGTCGGCCGGGCGGGCGGACTGGATGCGGCCCGACTTGATGGTCTCGCTCCAGTCGCCGAGCTGGGGGCGGAAGGTGCCGTGGTCCTTCTTGCCGTACTCGAGCATCCCCGGCTCCCAGGGGACCTTGAGGTAGTCGCACAGGCCCCGGGTGACCGTCTCGGGGTCCGCGGTGAGCTCCTCGTACGTGATCACATGGGCGCCGGTGAGCTGCTGGCGGGCCTCGTCCAGCTTCTCGCTGTAGTCGAGGACCTCGCGGCGGATCTGTTCATGGTCCGGGTCGGCCCGACGGTTGGTGAGGGAGGTGACGACCGCGCCCGGGTGGCGGAGCAGGACGATGTAGCGGGCGTCGGGCCAACATCGTTGCAGCCGGGGCCAGATGAGGGTGTTCGGCGGCGTCTTGTCGACGATGATCTCCTTGCCGCTGCGGATGAGCTCCAGATGGAGCACGCGGTCCCACAGGACGTGTTCCAGCTCGTCCTTGTCCAGCTCCAGCGCCTTCATGGCGTCGGCCGTGAAGTCACGGGCCAGGTGGACGTGAAGGGTACGCAGGTGCATCTCGTGCGGGGCGCGGATCCGGGAGTGGCTGTTCAGCAGGACGCGCAGCAGGGTCGAGCCGGAGCGCACCGAGGACAGGACGAAGACCGGGGAGTCGACCAGGCGCGGGGCGCGCGGGGCGACGTACGAATCCTTCGGGGTCCGCTGCGCGGGCATGGCGTCGAGGCTCCGGCGGGGCGGGCTGACCGCCTGGGCCATCAGTCTGCCGCGGCGCTTCAGGCCCTTGCGGATCGCCGAGATACGTGGGTCCCGCACGGTGACACCCCTCTTTTTCTCTTACCTTCGCCTTGCCGCGCCATCCCAGGGGTACCGGGCGAACTCCAGGTGTCGTACAGGCAACCAGCCGTGGTCACGGCAGGCCGAAAACCCGCCGTGACCTGGCCTCTTACCCGTTTCTTAATTCTTGATGGAAAACGGGGTCAGTCATTCCGCCGTGACAGCCGCAAGGTCTGCACCTCGAAGGGGCGCAGCGTCACCGCGACTCCGCCGCCGTCCACGTCCGCCTCGGCGAGGGGCCGCTCCAGGAGGTCGGTGACCTGGGCGCCTGCCAGGGGGAAGCCGGTGCGCAGGGTGCCCTGGGCGCGTCCGCCACGGGACTCGTAGAGGCGTACGACGACGTCGCCCGACTCGTCGTCGGCGAGCTTGACCGCCTCGACGGTCACGCCCTCGCCCTCGACGCTCACAACCGGCTCGGCCGCACCGGCCGAATCGGCCACCCGCAGCGGCAGGTTGAGCGCGTAGCCCTCCGCGACCGTGTCCTCGATGGTCGCGCCGGGCAGCAGCGCGTAGGTGAAGCGGTGCTTGCCCTGGTCGGCCTCCGGGTCGGGGATGCGCGGGGCGCGGACCAGGCTGAGGCGGACCGTGGTGGTCGTACCGCCGTCTTCGCGGACCGTGCGGGAGACGTCGTGGCCGTAGGTGGAGTCGTTGATGACCGCGACGCCGTATCCGGGTTCGCCGATGTGCACCCAGCGGTGGTTGCAGACCTCGAAACGGGCCGACTCCCAGCTGGTGTTGGTGTGCGTGGGGCGCTGGATATGGCCGAACTGGATCTCGGCGGAGGAGTGCGCGGCCCTGATGTCCACCGGGAAGGCGGCCTTGAGGATCTTCTCCGTCTCGTGCCAGTCGATCTCCGTCTCGATGTCGATACGGGGGCTGCCCGCGCGGACGGTGATGGTCTGCGTGATGCGTGAGCCCTTGCCGAAGGCGCGCTCGACGCGGATCGCGCCGAGGAGCGGGTCCTCCTCGACGACCGTGACGGCTTCTGCGTCGAGCAGGTCCGTGTAGCGGTTCTTGTAGTGCTTGTCGATGTCCCAGGCGTCCCAGTAGTTCGGGAGGTCGGTGTGAAGCCGGAGCAGATTGCCCTCGCCTGCGAGGACTTCGCGGTCGGCCCGCAGGTCCCGTACGGAGGACAGGGTGCCGTCTTCGGCGACCTCGACGCGTACGAGGCCGTTGTCGAGGACACGGCCGGTGACCGCGACCGGCTGCGGGGGTTCGCCCGATCCGAGCGGCGCGCTTCCGTTGGCGGGGACCTCGGTGTACATCGGGACGCCGACTGAGGTGCGCACGACCTCTGCGCGGTCGCAGGGGCTCGTGTTGAACACCCGCGTCTCTCCCGAGCCGAGCGCCGCCACGGCCTCGGCGGTGAGGGCCTGGACCTCCTGGGCGACCCGTGCGTACTCCGCTTCCGCCTCCCGGTGTACCCAGGCGATCGACGAGCCCGGCAGGATGTCGTGGAACTGGTGCAGCAGGACCGTCTTCCAGAGGCGGTCGAGCTTTTCGTACGGGTAGGAGTAGCCCGGCGCGTTCAGGGCGGCGGTGGTCGCCCACAACTCGGCCTCGCGCAGGAGGTGTTCGCTGCGCCGGTTGCCCTGCTTGGTGCGGGCCTGGGAGGTGTAGGTGGCGCGGTGCAGCTCCAGGTAGAGCTCGCCGACCCAGACGGGGGCGTCGGGGTACTCCTCGCGGGCGTCCGCGAAGAACTTGTCGGGGTGCTCCACGACGACCTTCGGCGAACCCTCCAGGTCCGCGAGGCGCCGGGCGCGTTCCATGATCTCGCGGGTGGGGCCGCCGCCGCCGTCGCCCCAGCCGAAGGGCGCCAGGGAGCGCGTACCGCCGCCCTTCTCCTGGTAGTTGCGCACGGCGCGGGCCATCTCCTCGCCGCTGAACCGGGCGTTGTAGGTGTCGACCGGCGGGAAGTGGGTGAAGATGCGGGTGCCGTCGATGCCCTCCCACCAGAAGGTGTGGTGGGGGAACTTGTTCGTCTGGTTCCAGGAGATCTTCTGGGTCAGGAACCAGTCGTTGCCCGCGAGCTTGGCGAGCTGCGGATAGGCGGCGGTGTAGCCGAAGGAGTCCGGCAGCCACACGCCCTTGGTCTCCACGCCGAAGTGCTCCATGAAGAACTTCTTGCCGTGGACGAGCTGGCGGGCGATGGCCTCGCCGCCGGGCAGGTTTCCGTCGGCCTCGACCCACATGCCGCCGACCGGGGCCCACTGGCCCTTCTCGACGGACTTCTTGATCCGCTCCCACACCTGCGGGTAGTTGTCGCGCACCCACTCGTACTGCTGGGCCTGCGAGCAGGCGAAGATGAAGTCCTCGTACTCGTCGGCCAGTGCCGTGACGTTCGAGAAGGTGCGGGACGTCTTGCGCTTGGTCTCGCGGATGGGCCATAGCCAGGCGGAGTCGATGTGCGCGTGGCCGACACCGGAGACGGTGTGGGCGCTGGCATGGGCGGGCTTGGCCAGGGCCGGGGCGAGCACCTCGCGGACCGCCGCGGCGCTGCCGGAGACGTCGTCCAGGTCCACGGTGTCCATGGCCCGGTCCAGGGTGTGCAGGATCTCGTGACGGCGCGGGTCGTGCTCTTCGAGGTGGACCATCAGTTCGCGCAGCACCTGGAGGTCCAGGTCGAGGTGGAACACGTCCTCGTCCAGGACGGCGAGGTCGGCGCGCTGGAAGGTGTAGATCGGCTTGTCGCCGGCGGTCAGCACATCGCCCATGACGGTCGGGCGCGAGAAGTTCTCGGCGAGGATGTCCGGGTTGGACGCGGCCTCGACGAGGTAGTGGATCTCCTCGCCGCCCACTGCCGGGTTGCCGATCGGCACGTACTGGTTGAGCGGGTTGACGGCCTTGAGCGGGGTCCCGTCGGCGAGGTGGACGAGCGCCTCGGCCTGGTTGCCGGGCCAGTCGCCGATGAACCCGAGGTCGATGACGGCCTCGACGCGCTTGCCGGCCCACTCGGCGGGAACCTGCCCGCGCATCCGGAACCAGGTCGTCCCCCAGGGCGGGCCCCAAGGGGTGTCCATCGCGAAGGGCTCGTACGAGGCCGACGCGGCCTCCTCGAAGGAGACGGGCTCCCCCGGCGCCTGCCAGGCCTCGACCTCGAAGGGCACGGAGGCGGCGTAGATCGCGGTCTTGATGCGCTGGTCGTGGACGCGCTGGACGCGCTCCTCGATCCGGCGGCGTTCGTCATGCATGTGCGGGTCTCCTCGGAGGGCTCTGCTTCAGGCGCTGCTTCAGAGGGTCTACTACTTCAGGTACGCCAGGCCAGGGTGCTCGGCGGTGTAGCCCTCGACGAGGCGACGGGCGACGTTCACGGAGTCGACCAGCGGATGCAGCGCGAAGGCCTTCACCGCGGTCGTACGGGAGCCGGACTCGGCGGCGGCGAGCACCTCGCGCTCGACCGCCTTCACCGCGCACACCAGGCCGGTCGCATGGTCCGGGAGCGGATCGACGGCGACGGGGTGCGCGCCATTGGCGTCGACGAGGCAGGGCACCTCGATGACGGCGTCCGTGTCGAGCACTGAGAGGGTGCCCTGGTTGCGGACGTTGAGGATCAGCGTGGTGCGCTCGTCGCGGGCGATGGCCCGCATCAGGGCGAGCGCCACCTTCTCGTAGCCGCCGGACAGGTCGTCGGCGTCGCGCTCGCCGGCGCCCGCCGCGTCCCGGTTCTCGGACATGTACGTGGCTTCCCGCTCGGCCCGGGTGCTGTCCCAGGTCTTGAGGGCCGCTGCGTCGGGGCGCTTCATCGCTTCGTAGAAATGGGCCTGCTGGTCGCGCAGGAAGGCGCCGCGGGTCTTCTCGGCTTCCTGGTAGGCGCGTACGGCTTCCCGGTTGAAGTAGTAGTAGTGCAGGTACTCGTTCGGGATCGCGCCCAGGGAGCGGAGCCACTCGGTGCCGAAGAGTTTGCCCTCTTCGAATGAGCCGAGCAGATCTGGGTCGGCGAGCAGGCGCGGCAGTTCGTCACGTCCGGCGACGCGCAGGCCGCGGACCCAGCCGAGGTGGTTGAGGCCGACGTAGTCGATCCAGGCCTCGCGCGGATCCGCGACGCCGAGAACGCGGGCGATACGGCGGCCGAGGCCGACCGGTGAGTCGCAGATGCCGATCACGCGGTTGCCGAGATGGCGGGACATGGCCTCGGTGACCAGGCCGGCCGGGTTGGTGAAGTTGATCACCCAGGCGTCGGGGGCGAGCCGGGCCACGCGCCGTGCGATGTCGACGGCGACGGGCACCGTCCGCAGTCCGTACGCGATACCGCCCGCGCCGACCGTCTCCTGGCCGAGGACTCCCTGGTCGAGGGCGACCCGCTCGTCGGCCGCGCGGCCCTCCAGGCCGCCGACGCGGATCGCGGAGAAGACGAAGTCGGCGCCGCGCAGCGCCTCGTCGAGGTCGGTGGTGGCGGTCACGGCGGGCGCGCCCGGGACACCGGCCGCCTGCTCGGTGAGCACGCGGGCGACGGCCGAGAGCCGCCCCGCGTCCAGGTCGTGCAGCACGACGTCGGTGACGCGGCCCTCGGCGCGGTCCCCGAGGAGCGCCCCGTACACGAGTGGCACGCGGAATCCGCCGCCACCCAGAATCGTCAGCTTCACGCAACAACCCTTTCCACGTTCATGTCCGCACCACACGGCTCATGTCTGCACCACGCGTACGCCCGCCTCCTCCAGTGCGGAACTGGTTCCGGCGTCCGCAGGACCGTTGGTCACGACCACGTCCAGGTCCTCGGGTCCGCAGACCTTCGCCATCCCCGTCCCCGGGAACTTGGCCCGGTCCGCGAGCAGCACGACCTTGTCGGCCGCCGCGATCATGGCGCGCTTCACCGGGACTTCGACGACCGTCGTGTCCATCACCTGCCCACCGGGGCGCACTCCACTGGTGCCCAGGAAGAGCCAGTCCGCGCGCAGCTGGCGCAGGTTGTCCTCGGTGAGGAAGCCGACCAGGGAGCGGTACTCGCGGCGGACCATGCCGCCGAGCAGCACCAGTTCGATGCCCTCGTCGTCCACGAGTTCCTCGTAGACCACCAGGTTGCTGGTGATCACGGTGATCCGCCGGCCGTGCAGCTGCCGGGCCAGGCGGTAGGCGGTGGTGCCGATGTCGAGCAGCACGGACTGGCCGTCCTCGATCATCGCCGCGGCCCGCTCGGCGATGGCGTCCTTCTCAGGTACGCGCATCTCCGCGACCTCGGCGAAGGGCTGGTCGCCCTCCTCGGCGACGGCCCCGCCGTGTACCCGCGTGAGCAGGCCGTCCTCCTCGAGTTTGACCAGGTCACGGCGGATTGTGGCGGGGCTCACGCCCAGCTGTTCCGAGA
Organism: Streptomyces vastus; assembly: GCF_039532825.1. Taxonomy (NCBI): domain Bacteria; kingdom Bacillati; phylum Actinomycetota; class Actinomycetes; order Kitasatosporales; family Streptomycetaceae; genus Streptomyces; species Streptomyces vastus. Next base: position 123,091 of record NZ_BAAASJ010000118.1, on the reverse strand, counting down.
GGTCGGTCACGGCGGCGGGCCCGCCGGAGCGCAGGGACCGCAGGATGAGTTGGTGTCGTCGTTCTGCCAGCACGCCGTGAACAGTACTCGTCATCTTCAATCATTTCTATGCTTGATTCTGCTCGACTATTGCCAAATTGGCTGGAAGCGCGCACGATCCTGTGCACATTGAAGACTTTTGACGAGAGGAAGCGCGCGTGGGTGACGAACGGCCCGATGTCCTGCTGACCGGGCTGCTCTTCTACGACCTCGTCCTGACCGGTCTGGGCAAGCCGCCGACTCCCGGTGAGGAGATCTGGACCGAGGGGATGGGTGCCGGCCCGGGCGGGATCGCGAATCTGGCCGTGGCGGCGGCCCGGTATGGCTTGAACACGACCCTGGCCACGGTCTTCGGGGACGACTACTACGGCGCGTACTGCCGTGACGTCCTCGCGGACCAGGAGCACGTCGACCTCTCGCTCTCCCGTACGGCGGCCGGCTGGCACACCCCTGTCACCGTCGCGCTGGCTCACGGTCATGACCGTGCCCTGGTCACCCACGGCCAGGAACCCCCGTACTCGCAGGACGCGTTGATGGGCGACCCGCCCGCCGCGCGCACCGCCCTCGTGCATATCGAGGCCGAGCCCCGCGCCTGGATCGCCAAGGCGGCGGCGAACGGCACGCACATCTACGCGGACGTCGGCTGGGACCCCACCCAGCAGTGGTCCTCCGACCTCCTCGACCAGCTCTCCCTGTGCCATGCCTTCCTGCCCAACGACACCGAGGCGATGGCCTACACCCGCACCGGCACCGCTGCCGCCGCGCTCGGCAAGCTCTCCGAGCTGGTGCCGGTGGCCGTGGTCACGCGGGGCCGCGACGGTGCGGTCGCCGTCGACCAGACCACGGGCGAGTACGCCGATGTCCCCGCCCTCGACGTCGACGTACTCGACGCGACGGGCGCCGGAGACGTCTTCGGCGCGAGTTTCGTCGCGGCCTCCCTCGGCGGCTGGTCCCTCGAGGAGCGGCTGCGTTTCGCGGTGCTGGCCGCCGGACTCTCCGTACGCCATCACGGCGGGGCCCTGGCCGCGCCCGGCTGGTACGGGGTCCACGAGTGGTGGCAGACCGTCGAGGACCCGGAACTGCGGCGTGCGTACGGCTTCCTGGCCGACCGCCTGCCCGCGGACCCGGGCCCTCCTGTCCCCCATGCCCCGGTGACCCCGCCCGTCCCCACACAGCAGCACTGAAATCCCCCCACGCGAACGAACTCATGCGAAAGGCGGTGGGAGCTGTGCGGCTCTCACGAAGGGGCCTGCTCCGCGCCGGGCTGGCCGGTACGGCCGCCACGACGCTCGGCGGCCTGGCCACGGGCTGCTCCGTTCCGACCGGTTCGACCGGCCGGAACATGGTCCTGTGGTACTGGAGCGGCGGCCTGAGCGACACCGTCGTCAAGCAGGCCCGGGTCCGTTACGACAGCGCCGTGAACCTCAGGGCCACCCAGATCGGCGGCTACTACCGGTCCAAGCTGCTCACCACGATGACCGGCCGGGCCCACATCCCCGACATCGTGGGGCTCAAGGGCGAGGACATGGCGTCGTACCTGCCGAACGCCGACCAGTTCGTGGACCTGCGGACGCTCGGTGCGGAGAAGCTCAAGAGCCAGTACCTGGACTGGAAGTGGCAGCAGGCCGTCGCCCCGGACGGCAGCCTCATCGGCTTCCCCATCGATGTGGGCCCGGTCGTGCACTACTACCAGCCCGCTGTCTTCGAGAGAGCCGGGCTGCCGCACGAACCGGAGGACGTCTCCAGGGAGATGGCCACCTGGGACGAGTTCTTCGCGGCGGGCGAGCAGCTCAAGCAGCGCGTCCGCGGGGCCTTCATTCTGACCGACGTCGGCAGCGTCTTCGAGATGTCGATCGGGCAGGGCGCCCAGCGGTTCGTGGACAAGGACGAGAACTTCATCGGCGACCAGGAGCATGTGCGCGTCTGCTGGGACCGTGCGGTGGAGGCCAAGCGCCGCGGGCTCGTCTCCAGCATCGTGAGCGGCACGCCCGACTCGATCTCGGCCAAGGAGCGGGGACGGCTGCCCAGCCAGCTGAACGCCTCCTGGGCCGCGGGCGATCTCAAGCTCGAAGTGCCGAAGACCAAGGGCAAGTGGCGGGTCGCGAACTGTCCGGGCGGCCCCTCCAACGTGGGCGGCTCGTTCCTGGCGATCACCAAGGCGTGCCGGGAGCCGGAGCGGGCCTTCGAGATCATCAGCTGGATGCTCAACGCGGACAACCAGGCGCAGGGCTTCGTCGACGCCGGACTCTTCCCGTCGACCCCCGCCTCCTACGAGATGACGAAGCTGCGCGACCCCGACCCGTTCTTCGGCGGCCAGATCACGATGGACGTCTACGGGCCGGCCGCGGAGAAGATCCCGGTCGCCTTCAACAGCCCGTTCGACATCGCGCTCGGGCAGCCCATCAGGGACGAGATCAAGAACGTCGGCGTCCTCGGCAAGGACCCGAAGAAAGCCTGGAGTGACGCCATGAGCGATTGCCGGCGCATCGCGGAGCACCTGGGGGTGAGCATCTGATGGCCACCGCGCCCCTGGTCGAAAAGCCCCCCGCGGCCGTCGTGGAGCCCCCGCCCGAGCACCCGAAGAAAGGCATCCTCAGTTACTGGCGGCTGTATGTCGCACTCTCCCCCTTCTATCTGCTCTTCCTGGTCTTCGGCCTGATACCGGTCGGCTTTTCGCTGTACCTGTCCTTCCACCGCTGGGACGGCCTCGGCTCGATGGAGTGGGCGGGGCTCGACCAGTACAAGTACCTGCTGAGCGACAGCGACTTCTGGAGCTCGATCGGCAACACGATCATCATCTGGGCGCTGGCCACCTTCCCCATGATCTTCCTGGCGATGGTCACGGCCGTGATGCTCAACTCGGCGGTCCGCTTCAGGAACCTCTACCGCTTCGCGTACTTCCTGCCGAACGTCACCTCGGTCGTGGCCGTGGCGATCATCTTCGGCTCGGTGTTCTCCACCAACTTCGGCCTGGTGAACGCGCTGTTGCAGGCGGTCGGTCTCGACCAGGTGGCCTGGCTGAACACTCCGTGGGGCATCAAGGTCGCCATCGCCACCCTGATGACCTGGCAGTGGACCGGCTACAACGCGATCATCTTCCTCGCCGGTCTCCAGACGATCCCGGGCGAGCTGTACGAGGCCGCCCGCGTCGACGGGGCCGGGCCCGTGCAGACCTTCTTCCGGATCACGCTTCCGCTGATGCGGCCCGTGCTGCTGTTCGTGCTCGTCATCTCGACGGTCACCGGACTGCAGAGCTTCTCCGAGCCTCAGGTGCTGCTGCAGACCACGGCCAACGAGTCGACGTTCTCCGGCGGTCCCGACCACGCCGGCCGGACGATGGTCCTCTACTTCTTCCAGCAGACCTTCGACAACAACGACTTCGGCTACGGCGCCGCCGTGGCCTGGGGCATCTTCCTCGTCGTCGTTCTCTTCTCGATCATCAACTGGCGCCTGGTGCAGCGCCGGGGCGAAGAATAGGCAGGCCGGTCACCATGGCAACCACCGAAGCCAGGCCCGCCGAGGCCGAGCCCGTCAAGTCCACGAAGCCCAAGCTCATCGAGGGCACCCGGCGCAGGGGCATCGCCCTCCACGCGTCGCTGATCGTCGGCGTACTGCTCTCGGCCTTCCCGTTCTACTGGGCCGTGATCATGTCGACGCACACGTCGACCGACATCTTCTCCTACCCGCCGAAGCTGCTGCCCGGCTCGCAGTTCGACGACAACATCAGCAAGCTCTTCGACAGCATCGATTTCTTCGGGTCGATGTTCAACTCGCTGCTCGTCGCCACCTCGGTGACGTTCCTGGTGCTGTTCTTCGACTCGCTGGCCGCGTTCGTCTTCGCCAAGTTCCAGTTCCCCGGAAAGCGGGTGCTGTTCGCGGTGATGATGGCGATCTTCATGGTCCCGGCCCAGCTCCAGGCCATCCCGCAGTTCGTGATCATGGCGAACTTCGGCTGGATCGGCTCGATGACCTCGCTGATCGTCCCGGCCGCGGCCAACGCGTTCGGCATCTTCTGGATGCGCCAGTACATGAAGAGCGCGATCCACGACGAACTGCTCGACGCCTCGAAGCTCGACGGCGCCGGCTTCATGCGCCAGTACTGGCATGTGGCACTGCCGGTCGTCCGGCCGGGCCTCGCCTTCCTCGGCATCTTCACCTTCATGAGCCAGTGGAACGACTACGCCTGGCCGTTGATCGCCCTCACCAACCCGGACAACGTGACCCTCCAGGTCGCCCTCTCCCAGCTCAACGGCGTCCACGGCACCACGGACTACGGGATGGTCATGACCGGTGCCGTACTGGCCCTGATCCCGCTGCTGATCGTCTTCGCGATCGGCGCCAAGCAGATCATCGCCGACCTCGGCAAGGGAGCCATCCGCTGATGCGCCGAGATCCCCTGATCGCGCTGCGCCCCTGGGAGTCGCCCGAGGTGACCTCCTGGGGCCGGCTGCCGATGAACGCCGTGGACCGCCGCGACGACGCGCTGTCCCTCGACGGCTTCTGGCACTTCCAGCTGGTGACCGCTCCCGGTGCCTCCTCTGGCGAGTGGACGCGGATCGAGGTGCCCGGCGCCTGGACGATGCAGGACGTCGGAGACCTCCCGCAGTACACCAACTTCCGCATGCCGTGGGGCGAGTACCCGCCCGCCTCGCCCGCCGCCAATCCGACGGGCGTGTACGAGCGTTCGGTGGACATCCCCGCCGAGTGGGCGGGCCGGCGGATCGTGCTCCAGGTCGGCGCGGCCGAGAGCGTCCTCCTCGTCCATGTGAACGGCCATGCGGTCGGCATCTCCAAGGACTCCCACCTCGCCGCCGAGTTCGACCTGTCCGATGCCGTACGCCCCGGGGGTCCCGCCACGCTGCGGCTCACCGTGATCAAGTGGTCGGACGCCTCGCACATCGAGGACCAGGACCAGTGGTGGCACGCCGGGATCACCCGCTCGGTGCTGCTGTACGCGACGGATGCGCTGCATCTCGGGGATGTGACCGTCCGGGCCCGGCGGGACGGACGGCTTCGGGTGGACTGCCAGGTGCGGAACGCGTCGGGGGCGCTGCCGGAGGGCTGGTACGTCACGGGGGCGCTGGAGGGTCAACTCCTCGTCCAGGACACCGAGTTCGACCGTCTCAACGCCGAGGACATGCGGGTGTCCGACTTCCTCGGCGAGGCCAGGCTGCGGACGACCGTACGGGACGCACGCCCGTGGACCGCCGAGACACCCGAACTGTACGAGCTGACGGTGCGGCTGCACCGCGGCGACGGCTCGGTGGCCGACACCTCACGCCACCGGGTCGGCTTCCGGGACGTCGAGATCCGCGGCCGGGACCTGCTGGTCAACGGCGAGCGCGTCTTCATCCGGGGCGTGAACCGGCACGACTTCCACCCGTTGACCGGACGCACGGTCACGGCGGACGACATGCGCGCGGACCTGGTCGTCATGAAGCGCTTCGGCTTCAACGCGATCCGTACCGCGCACTACCCGAACGACCCGACGTTCCTCGACCTCGCCGACGAACTCGGCTTCTACGTCGTCGACGAGGCGAACATCGAGTCGCACGACCACGCCCACGAGATCGCCGACGACCCCCGCTACCTCGGGGCCTTCGTGGACCGGGTCTCGCGCATGGTGCTGCGCGACAAGAACCACCCGTCCGTCGTCTTCTGGTCGCTGGGCAACGAGTCGGACTACGGCGCGAACCACGACGCGGCGGCCGGCTGGGTGCGCCGGCACGATCCCACCCGTCCCCTTCAGTACGAGGGCGCGGCCAAGCTCGACTGGTCCGACGAGACGGTCGCCTCCGACATCGTCTGCCCGATGTACGCCCCGATCGAGGACTGTGTCGCACACGCCCTGTCCGGCAAGCAGACGAAACCACTCATCCAGTGCGAGTACTCGCATGCCATGGGCAACAGCAACGGCACACTCGCCGACCACTGGGCCGCCATCGAGTCAACCCCGGGTCTTCAGGGCGGTTTCATCTGGGAGTTCTGGGACCACGGCATTCTCCAGCGTGTGAACGACGGCAGACCGGCCGGACGCGCAGGCGTCGGCCTGTACGACAACGGTGTCGCCGCGCCCGGCCATCGCTGGACGTACGGCGGTGACTTCGGCGAGACGATCCACGACGGGGCGTTCATCGCCGACGGCGTGGTGTTCCCGGACCGCACGCCCAAGCCGGCGATGTACGAGCACCGGGAGATCGCGGCGCCGGTACGGCTGACGTACGACCAGGGAGTGCTCCTGGTCCACAACCGGCAGCACTTCCGCACTCTGGAGTGGCTGGCCGCCGAGTGGCATCTCGTACGCGCGGACGGCGGCACGGAGAGCACACCGGCCGAGCTGCCCGACGTACTGCCCTGCGAGTCGGCCGCGGTGCCCGTACCGTTCCCGCTTTCCGAGTCTTCCGAGGGCGAGGCCTGGCTGACGCTGCGGGTCACAACGGCAGGCGACGAGGCCTGGGCGCCGCGCGGCACGGAGGTGTGTCTGCCACAGGTCCGGCTCCGTACAGGGACCACCGCGGCGCCGGTACCGGTGGCCGGTCCGCCGGCGGAGGTGGACGAGGAGGGGCTGCTGGTCCACCCGATACTGGCCGCGCCACCCGTCCTGAGCCTGTGGCGCGCCCCCACCGACAACGACGAGATCGGCGGCATGGCGGCCCGCTGGCGCGACTGGGGTCTGGACGCGCTCGTACGCAAGGTCGTGGACGTACGCCGTGAGGGCGCCGGGGTGACCGTGGTCGCCGAGTACGCGACCGGGGGCGGGACCGTACGCCACGAGCAGCTGATCACGCCGGTGGCGGGCGGTCTGCGGATCGAGGAGACCACCGAGCTGCCGGACACGCTGGACGATGTGGCGCGCGTCGGCACGGTCTTCGAGACGATTGCCGGGTTCGATCTCCTGGAGTGGTACGGGCAGGGCCCCTGGGAGTCCTATCCGGACCGGAGCGCGGGCGCGCCCGTCGGGCACCACTCGCTCGCCGTGGACGAGCTGTTCACGCCGTATCTGCGGCCGCAGGAGAGCGGCGGGCGGCACGGCGTACGCCGGTTCGCTTTGTCGGCTCCGAACGCCACGGGACTGACCGTGGAACTCGGGGCGCCGAGCCAGGTCTCGGCCACTCGCCATCGCGCGGAGGACCTGACCGCCGCCGCACACCACGACGAGCTGGTGCCCCGGCCCGGCTGTGTCGTGCACCTGGACGCCGCGCACCGCGGCCTGGGCACCGCCTCCTGCGGGCCCGACACCTCGTCCCAGTACCTCATCGCGCCGGGCATCCACCGCTGGACCTGGACCCTGTGCGTGCCCTGACGCCACTCCGTCCCACGCCATCGCACTCCATTCCCCGCCACCCCCCGCACCTCTGTTGACGCATCCCCATGGAGCAGACGTGTGTAAATCACATGCGAACGACCAGGACGAGGCCGAGCAGGCGGGCGCCGGAAGACGCAGCTTTCTGCGGGCCACGGCGCTGATCGGGGCGGCCACGGCCGTCTCGTTGCCACAGGTGGCCAAGGCGGCCTCCGCGCCGGCCGAGAAGTGGCGGCCCGACCCCGACAGCCACCGCTTCACGCTCGTCGTGATGCCCGACACCCAGTACCTCTTCGACGGACCGAGCATCGACAAAGAGCCCGTCGAGGCATCGCTGCGCTACATCCTGGAGCACGGGCAGGACGACAACATCGTGTTCCTGTCGCATCTGGGCGACCTCACGCAGAACGGCTCGAAGGCCGAATTCACCGCGATCGGCGAGGCGTTCGGGCTGCTGGACCGCCAGGGCGTCGGCTACAGCGTCCTCGCGGGCAACCATGACGTGAGGTCGTCCACCGACGACCAGCGGGGCCCGACGTCGTATCTGGACGCCTTCGGGCCAAAGCGGTTCGCGGGCAAACCCACCTTCGGGGGCGCCTCCCCAGACGGCTACAACACCTTCCACCTCTTCAAGGCGGCCGGACGGCAGTGGCTCGTACTGGCCCTGGACTGGCGGCTGTCGGACAAGGGTTACGCATGGGCCAAGGACGTCATCGCCCAGCACCCGAAGACGCCCGTCATCCTCACCACGCACGAACTGGTCTACAAGGACGACACCCTCTCCTCGCACGGGCAGCAGTTGTGGGAGCAGCTGATCGATGACCACGACCAGATCTTCCTCACCCTGAATGGGCACTACTGGCCGGCCGGCCGCGCCACCCGTGAGAACGCGGCCGGGAACGAGGTGCATCTGCACTTGACCAACTATCAGAACCGCTACTTCGGTGGCGCTGCGATGATCCGCCTCTACCACTTCGATCTGGACCGGAACGTGATCGACGTGGAGACGGTCTCCCCGTGGATCCTGGGCCGGGCCGCGGAGGGGATCAACGAGCTGGAACGGCAGGAGATCGAACTCAGCGGCGACGCGGACCGGTTCTCGGTGCCGATCGACTTCGAGGAGCGCTTCTCGGGTTTTGCCCCGGTGCCCCCGCGCCCATCCCGGCCGGCATCGCAGGTGCTGATCCCCGGCACGGTCGCCTACTGGCGCTTCGACGGGACCGAAAACAAGGCAGGCGGGGACGCCGTGACCGGCACCGTCCGCGACCTGTCGGGACGCGGCAACCACCTCACCCTGGTCACCGTCGGCGGCGGCAAGCTCACCTGGTCGGCGGACCATCACCCGGACCAGCCCGGCCATGGCAGCCTGGAGTTCCACGGCGGCAAGCCGCCGCTGAAGGGGGCGTATCTGCGCACGTTCGACGGTGTGCCCCTCAACTCGGCGACTTTCAAGGCCGGTTACACCATCGAGGCGTTCTACCGGCTGCCCGACGACTGGGACCCCTCACACCACGCGTGGGCCGGGCTGCTGAGCCGCACAGGTACCGGCGGCGCCGCGGGCAAGACCGCCGACGACCCGGACGAGCCGCTCGCCACCCTCTCGCTGTCGAACGACCGCGAGCCGCAGTGGGCCGTGCGCCCGCTCAACCAGGAGGGCATCGCCACCAACTGGGGCCAGGAGACTCCGCTGGAGACCTGGTGGCACCTCGCGGTCGTCAACGACGGCACGCACACCACGCTGTACGTCCAGGGCTGCCCCGTCGTCCGCAATCCGAAGGCCTCCGCCGTCGGCCTCACTTCGGTCGGTCTGCCGTGGCTGCTCGGCGGCTACGAGTACGCCGGGAAGATCGACCAGATCCTGCACGGGCGGCTCGGCGACGTCCGGATCGTCGAGCGGGCGCTGCCGGTCACGGCGTTCATGAACCGCTGAAACCCATCAAACCCCATCCACCCCCCATGCTCGACGCGTGTCCGATCCCCTCAAGGAAGAGATCACCCCATGTCCGAGCAACAACTGCCCAGTTGGGCAGATCCGTCCGTCTCCCCCGCCGCCCTCGATCCGCAGGGCCTCTCCAGACGTCAGCTCATGCGCCGAGCGGGCCTGTTCGGCGCCGCCTTCGCGGCCGGTTCCCTCGCGACTCCCGCGGCCGCGGGGTCCCCCCGGCTCGGCGGCTACGACCCGCAGCTCGCCTACCTCGTCGGCGACCACCACCTCCACACCGTCTACAGCCACGACGCCAAGTACACATTCAGCCAGGTCGCCCAGGCCGCTGCCGAGTACGGCGTCGACTGGATGGTGTTCAACGAGCACTCCAACTTCGGGCACGCGAAGTACGGGGCGCAGATGGAGCACGAGGAGATCCTCAAGACACGCGCCGCGAATCCGCGCCAGCTGATCTTCCAGGGCCTGGAGTGGTACATCCCGGGCGCCGAGCACTGCACGGTCTTCGCCGCACCGGGCCCGCACGAGGTCGACATCCTCACGAAGTTCGAGCTCGCCTACGACGGCAAGCTGCTGGGCTACGACAAGGGCGGCCCGAACCACCCGGACACCCCACGCAACGAGGCGCACGCCGTCGCGGCCATCAAGTGGCTCGCCGAGCAGCGCCGCAGCGGCTACGTCGACGACGTGCTCGTCCTCGCCAACCACCCGCTGCGCCTGGGCATCGACTCCCCGCACGAGATGCGCAACTGGCGGGACGCCGCACCCGAGATCATGATCGGTGTAGAGGGCGCGCCCGGCGCCCAGGGCGGCGGCATCCCCGGCTGGCGCGGTCCGACGTCGATCCGCGGCGAATACGAGAACAAGCCCTCGGAGAACTCCTGGCCCGGCTATCCGGCCGACGCCTATGTCACGTACGGCGGCTTCGACTGGATGACGGCCACCGTCGGAGGCCTGTGGGACGCCATGCTCGCCGAGGGCAGGCTGTTCACGATCACCACCAACTCCGATGTGCACCGGGTGGTGTTCGACACCTGGAAGAACGGTGACTGGCTGCCCGGCCAGACCTTCGACAGCACCGGCCGGCTGCCCGACCCGGTGAACACGACCGAGCCGCAGCCGGGCGGCGACTTCTGGCCCGGCCAGTTCAGCCGTACGCACGTGGGCGTGACCCGCTACGGCTACCGCGCGGTGATGGCGGGCCTGCGCGCGGGCCGGGTCTGGCTCGACCACGGGCACCTGCTGGACGGCCTGGACGTACGGCTGAAGCGGGACGGCGACGGCGGCCGGGGCGTCACCCTGGGCGGCCGGCTGCGGGTGCGCCCCGGGGAGAAGCTCACCCTGACCGTGACCGTGACCACGACCTCGCGTCCCAATGCGCACGGCATCCTGCCCGAGCTCGCCCATGTCGACGTGATCCGCGGCGCGGTACGCGGCCCGGCGGCCGACCGCGACGAGTGGCGCGCGCCCGACACGAAGGTCGTACACACGAAGGACGTGTCCGGCCGCGAGGGCACGTACACCCTCCGGATCCCGCTGGTCGCGGGCGACGAATCCTTCTACGTCCGCCTCCGCGGCAGCGACGGCAACCGCAACGCGGCGGGTTATCTGGGTGCCTCCGTGGATCCCCATGGCCCGATCCCGCACGAGCCGGGCAACGGCGACCCGTGGGTGGACACGTGGTTCTACTCGAACCCGGTGTTCGTGGATGTGGTGGGCGCCTGATTGCCCCTCTTCAAGTACACGGGGGCTGGGCGCCCCTTCAGGGGCGCGGGGAACTGCGCGACCAGCCACGAACGGCCCGCAGTTCCCCACCCAGCTCAAGCCCTACGGCGCTCAGGCGTAGAATCGAGAAAGGCTCTGAAGCACAGCCGCCGGCTTAGCCCCGCCCTCGATCTCAATCGTGCCGTCGACGGCGATCTGCACGCCCCCTGGCACGTCCTCGACCGAGGCCAGCTTCCCAACCAGTCGGATCCGCGACCCGACCTTCACCGGCGAGGGGAAACGCACCTTGTTCAGCCCGTAGTTCACCTTCGTCGAGACGCCCTCGACATCCAGCAGCTCGGTGAACAGCGGGATGAAGAGCGACAGGGTCAGATATCCGTGCGCGATGGGCGCGCCGAACGGCCCCTCCGCCGCCTTCTCGGGATCGACGTGGATCCACTGGTGATCCCCGGTGGCATCCGCGAACGTGTTGATGCGCTCCTGCGTGACCTCGATCCACTCACTCGTGCCGAGGTCACTCCCGGCGAGCTTCTTGAGTTCGTCGATGCCATTTACGGTGATGCTCATATAGCGTCCTTACAACAGAGTATGAGTTGGTTGACGGGGCGTCAGCGGCTGCCGTACCGCTTACGCACCCGGGCCTTCAGCAGCTTGCCGGAGGCAGTCCGCGGGAGTTCCTCCGCGAGCACCACCGACTTGGGGATCTTGTACTTGGCCAGGCGTCCGGCCAGGGAGGCGAGGACCTCGTCCGGGTCGAGCTCCACGTCCTCGCGGGGCACGACGACCGCCCGCGGCACCTCGCCCCACTTGTCGTCGGGCACGCCGATGACCGCGCACTCGACGATGTCCGGATGCCCCAGGAGCAGGTCCTCGATCTCGGCGGGGTAGATGTTCTCGCCACCGGAGATGATCATGTCCTTGATGCGGTCGACGATATGGACGTAGCCGTCCTCGTCGACCCGCGCGGCGTCCCCGCTGCGGAACCACCCGTCGCTGAACGTGGCGGCGGTCTCGTCCGGCAGCCCCCAGTAGCCGGGCATGACATGCGGCCCGCGTACGACGACTTCACCGGTCTCGCCGACTTCGACCGGCGCCATGTCGGGCCGTACGACGCGGACGTCGCTGAAGAAGTGCGGGACTCCGGCCGAACCCGCCTTGCTGACCGCGTGCTCGGCGTCCAGGAAGAGCGTGCCGGGCGAGGCCTCGGTCATGCCATAGCCCTGGAGGAAGGTGAGCCCGCGCTCCTGGTACTTGGCGATCAGCGGGGTCGGGACCGGGGAGCCGCCGCAGGTCAGGATCCGCAGCGACGACAGGTCCGCGCCGGCCCAGCGCTCGTGCCGCGCCACCTGGTCGAACATCGTCGGGACACCGAACATGAAGGTGATCCGGTGCCGTTCGATCAGGTCGAAGGTGGCGTCCGGGTCGAAGGACTCGACCAGGACGCAGGTGCCGCCCTTGAGCAGGACCGGCAGAGTGAGCATGTTCAGGCCGGCCGTGTGGAACAACGGGGCGGAGACCAGGGCGCGTTCTTCGGCGATCAGGTCGTGGTCGATGAGGACGTTGATCGCGTTCCACGTCAGGTTGCCGTGGGTGAGCATCGCGCCCTTGGGGCGGCCCGTCGTCCCCGAGGTGTACATGATGATGCAGGTGTCGTCGGCGCCGACGGGCTGGTCGATCGGCTCGGCGGACGCCTCGGCGATCAACGCCTCGTAGTCGGGGCCGACTTCGACGTACGACCGCACATCGGTACTGCCCGGCAGTCCGGCGACGATCCCGGCGTGCGAGGGCGCGTACACGAGCGCCTTGGCGCCCGAGTCCGCGAGCTGGTAGCCGATCTCGGGCCCCGCGAGACGGGTGTTGAGGGGCACGAAGACCGCGCCGAGTGTGCCCGCCGCGAACAGCGTCTCGAGGTACGAGGGGTGGTTGGGGCCGAGGTAGGCGACCCGGTCGCCGCGTCGGATGCCGGCTGTGCGCAGGGCGTGTGCGAGGCGGGTGGTCCGCTCGTACAGCTCGGCGTACGTCGTCTCGGTGTCGTGGTGGATCAGGGCGGTGCGTCGGGGTGTCTTGCGGGCCCGGCGTGCGGGCCAGGACCCCACTCCCTCATTGCGCATCGGTGGCCCCCTTACGCCTTCGTCAGTCCGAGCAGCCGGGCGGCGTTCTCCTTGAGGATCTTCGGCCTGACCTCGTCCTTGATGGGCAGTTTCTCGAAGTCCGCGAACCAGCGGTCCGGGGTGAGGACGGGGTAGTCGGAGCCGAACAGCACCTTGTCCTTGAGCAGCGTGTTCGCGTACTGCACGAGCTGCGGCGGGAAGTATTTCGGCGACCAGCCGGACAGGTCGATGTGCACGCCCGGCTTGTGCGTGGCGACTGCGAGAGCCTCGTCCTGCCAGGGGAAGGACGGGTGCGCCAGGATGATCTTCAGATGCGGGAAGTCGGCGGCGACGTCGTCCACGTGCAGGGGGTTCGAGTACTTGAGCCTGATCCCGCCCCCGCCGGGCACTCCGGCGCCGATGCCGGTCTGCCCCGTGTGGAAGAGGGCGATCGTGCCGGTCTCCTCGATCACCTCGTACAGCTCGTACGCCACGGACCGGTCGTTCGGGAAGAAGCCCTGGATGCTGGGGTGGAACTTGAACCCCTTCACCCCGTACTCCTCGACCAGGCGGCGGGCCTGCTTCACACCGGCCTTGCCGCGGAAGGGGTCGATGGAGGCGAACGGGATCAGCACGTCCGGGTTGGCTGCCGCCGCTTCGGCGACCTCCTCGTTCGCGACGGGCTCGGTGCCGGTCGCAGATTCGGCGTCGACCGTGAAGATCACGGCGGCCATCTTCCGCTCGCGGTAGTACGCGGCCGTCTCCTCCAGGGTGGGCTTCCGCTTGCCCTCGACCTTGAAGTAGGCGGAGGAGGCGTCGTGCAGGTCGTCATCCAGCGAGGACTTGCCCTTGGAGGAGACCTCGGCGTGCGTGTGGACGTCGATCGCGACGAGTTCCTCGACGTTGAGGTTCGCCATGGTTCACGCCTCCGGGAACTTCGGCGCGGGGACGCCCACGGTCTGCGGCTCGGCGCCCAGCGAGGTGGGCCAGGCGTCGGCGAGGGTGTCGGGGGCCCAGCCACCGTCAGCGTACGCCGCCTTGATCTCCTGGGGATGGGACCACAGGGTCACCTTGTCGCCGCCGATGCCGATGGCCTGGCCGGTCACCCCGCGGGCGGCCTCGGAGGCCAGGAACGGGATCAGCGCGGCGCAGTCCTCGGGGGTGCCGAAGCCCTCGCCCTTGCGCAGGAAGTCCGGCAGCGGCTCGCCCTGCTTCATGGCCTCGATGTAGGGGGCGAAGGCCGGGATGGTCTCGGTCATCGCGGTGGCGGCGACCGGCACGACCGCGTTGACGGTGATGCCCGAGCGGGACAGCTCCATCGACCACGTACGGGCCATGGCGGCGATGCCGGCCTTCGCGGCGGAGTAGTTGGTCTGGCCGAAGTTGCCGCGCTGTCCGGCCGGGGAGCCGACCAGGATCAGGGTGCCGCCCTCGCCCTGCTCGCGCATGCGGACGGCGGCGGCGCGGGCGCAGGTGAAGGTGCCCTTGAGGTGGGTGGTGATCACCGCGTCGAAGTCGTCGTCGGTCATCTTCCACAGGACCCGGTCCCGGAGGATGCCCGCGTTCGTGACCAGGATGTCGAGGCGCCCGAACTCCTCCACGGCGCGGGCGACGAGCCGGTCCGCGGCCTCGGACGTACCGACCGGGACCACCTCGGCGACCGCGCTGCCACCGGCCGCGGTGATCGCCTTGACGGCCTGCTCGGCGACGGCCTCGTCCACGTCGTTGACGACCACGGAGGCGCCTGCGGCGGCGAGAGCGTGCGCGTAGGCGAGGCCGAGGCCACGGCCGGAGCCGGTGACGACGGCCACCTTGCCGGTGAGATCGATGCTGGGCACGACGGGGTCCCTTCGAGAAGCGGATGCGGCTGCGAGTCGAGTCAGAGCTGCGGCTACGAGATCGAAGCTAAGGACAATAATTGTCGACGTCAATAGTTGTTGCGAGCCGAGTCGTGCGCCATGCTGTGAGCACCACGCACACCCCGCCCCCCGTCCGGGGCCTCGACCAGGGAGCCCGCCATCGCCGGCCAGCAGCACGCGACCAACCCCGACGCCATCGACGCTCAGGAGCCATGGATGCGCGGGCTGCACTCGGACACCGGCTATCTGCTGTACCGGATCGGTCTGCGCTCGGGGCAGCTGTTCAACGCGTTCCTCCAGGAGTCGGGGCTACGGCTGCGCCACTACGCGCTGCTGCGCTACCTGACCACGACCGAGGGCGCCCTCCAGCGGGAGCTGAGCGCACGCCTCGGGTACGACCCGAGCGCGATCGTCGGCCTGGTAGACGACCTGGAGAAGCTCGGTTTCGCCGAGCGCCGCCCCTCGCCGGACGACCGCCGCAGCCGGATAGTCGCCCTGACGGAGAACGGCCGGGCGTTCCTGCGCGACTCCCACGAAGCGGGGCGGCGGGCGACGAGCGACCTGCTCCAGCCCCTCGACACCGCGGAGCGGGACACGCTGCACACGCTCCTGCAGCGGATCGCCGAGACCGAACTCGGCTGAACCCGGGACCAGTTGAGCTTGGACAACGCTTGGACGACCCGATGACCGTACGTTCGGCGCCCGACCGCCTCCTCGCCGTACTCGCCGCCTTCGACCACGACCACCCGGCGCTCTCCCTCACGGACATCAGCCGCCGGGCCGGGCTGTCCCTCACCACCGCCCACCGCTTGGTGGGCGCGCTCAGCGAGTGGGGCGCTCTGGAGCGCGACGCGTCCGGGACGTACCACGTGGGCCTGCGCCTATGGGAGGTCGCGGCGCTGGCGCCCCGCGGCCTGGCCCTGCGGCAGATCGCGCTGCCGTACCTGGAGGACCTGTACGAGGCCACGCACCAAAACGTGCAGATGGCGGTACGGGATGGCGACGAGGTCGTCTACATCGAGTGGATCTCCGGGCACTCGGCGGTCGGCGTGCACATCCGGGTGGGCGCGCGCTGGCCACTGCACGCGACGGGTGTCGGGCTCGCGCTGCTGGCGTACAGCGACGCGGCGTCCCAGGAGGCGTACTGCGCACGCCCCCTCGTCGCCTTCACCCCGCACACCATCACCGACCCGGCCATCCTGCGCCGCGTACTGGCCGAAGTGCGGCGCTCGGGTGTGGCGGTGAGCAGCCGTCAGGTCACGGAGGACGCGCTGTCGGTAGCCGCTCCGGTCCGCAACGCGGACGGCTCCGTGATCGCGGCCACCTCCGTCGTGGTGCCCGAACGCGACGCCCAGGTACCGGCGTTGATCCCGGCGGTACGGCTCGCCGCGCTTGGGATCTCGCGGGCGCTGGGGTGGCAGCCGCGTGCCTCCGGCGGTTGAGCGGGTGGGTTCGTTTTTGGGTGCGGGTGCGTTGTGGCTGGCGACCATGGCGACTGGTGAGCTTTGCGACCGGCGGTTCCGGGAGCGCCCCTTCAGGGGCGCGGGGCTGTATCAATATGCGGCTCCGCCGCGTGGGCGCGACCAGCCACAACGCACCCGCAGCCGCGACGCGAAGTGTCACCCCCACCCCGGTAGGCACCCCACCCGCCCCGTGAACCCACCCACCCGCGGTAGGCGCCACCACCCGTTCCGCCGAAGGCAGGAGGCCTGGGGGCGCAGCCCCCAGTTTCGGGAAGGGGCGGGGCCTGGGGAAAGAAAACCCGCCGCCCACGGAACCGCACCCGGCGGAGCCTAGGCCGCAGCGCTGCTGGTGTGGGCGCTCGCCGCATACCTCACCGGCGCCCCCACATGCCGCGCCGTACCCACACAACTCACCCACCCACCCCCGGACGTGGGCGTAACAGTCCACCGCGCCGTAAGCCGCCCACCCGCGGCAACGAAGTCAGCGCCCACCGCACCGAGCGCCTGTACGCTCCACCCCCCGGGAACCCGGAGCTCGAGCCCAGCCGCAGTCCACGGCTTGGCGGAGCCGTTCGCAAGCGTGGCCGTCACGGTGAACGCCTCGCCCCGCGCAGCGACATCGAGCGAAACCCCGAACGGCTTGCGCTCGTACTGGTCCGCCCACGACGACCGCATCAGCCGCACCAACGCATCCGCCTCGGCAGGCCGCTTGTCGGCGATGTCATCCCGCTCACCGGGATCCCTGGCGAGGTCGTACAGCTCAACCTCCCACTGGTCATCGGGCACGTTGCGGTCCTGCCCCGGCGCAAACCGCACCGCCTTCACATCCCCACGCCGCAGCGCCTCGGCAAGCCGCCGCCCCCGCCACCGGTCGATGGCGTCGGATCCCGGAGTCCGGCCACTGTGGTTGCGGTAGAAGTACAGGTGGTCATGGCGGGCGGCGTCCGTGCCGCCCCGCAGCAGCGGGGCGATGGACAGCCCGTCGACATCCGCGGGAGCGGGCGCGCCCGCGAGCTCGGCGAGCGTCGGCAGCAGGTCGGTCAGCGGGGTCGGCCGGTCCGTGACGCCGGACGGCACACGCTTCGGGGACCAGGCGATGAGCGGAACGCGGATACCGCCCTCGTACAGGTTGCGCTTGAGGCCGCGCAGCCCGCCGCTCGCGCCGAAGAGCCCGGGGTCGGTACGGCCCTCCTCGTGCGGCCCGTTGTCACTCGTGACGATCACCACAGTCCGGTCCGCTATGCCAAGCGACTCCAGCCGCTTGGTGACCTTGCCGACAAGGGCATCGAAGTTGCTGACCTGCGCGGCGTGCAGCTTGTCGGGGCGCGGCCAGGGGCGGGAACGGTACGCCCCTATCTCAGGCGCGCGGCTCGGCGCATGCGGCAGGGTGGACGTGAGGCAGAGGAGAAAGGCCTCCTCCTTGTGCGCGTCCATGAAGTCGAGGGCGCGGGCCTCGAAGAGGTCGGGGGCGTAGACGCGTCTGGCGCCGTCTTCGTTCTCCGGGATCTCCTCCCGCTCGGCGTTCCGCCACAGGTACGACGGGTAGTAGTCGTGCGCGTGCCGGTGCGTGAGGTAGCCGTAGAACTCGTCGAAACCACGGGCGCTGGGATGGCTCGGCTGATTCGGCTCCTCCGGGCCGAAGCCCCACTTGCCGACCAGCCCGGTCCGGTAGCCCCGGGCACGCAGCGCCTCGGCGAAGGTGAAGTCACGGTCGGTGAGGGCGGCCTGGCCACCGGGTCCCCACGGATTCTCACGCACGGTCGCGTGGCCGCTGTGCAGCCCGGTGAACAGGGAGCAGCGCGAGGGGGCGCAGACCGGGGCCGCCGCGTAGGCGTCCGTGAAGCGCAGGCCCTCGGCGGCGAGGGCGTCCAGATGCGGCGTGTGGATCAGCTTCTGTCCGTACGCTCCGAGCTCGCCGTATCCGAGGTCGTCCGCGACGATCACCACGAAGTTGAGCCCGTTCGCCGGGGATTGGGCGGCGGGCACTACGGGGGCCTGCGGGAGCGCGTCGGTGTCCGGGGTCGTGGCCGACTCGCAGGCCGTGGCCGCCCCTGTGACGCCGAGCGCGACTGCGGTCCCGGCGAGGAAGCGACGGCGGCTGGGCATACGTGTTCTCCTGTGCGTGGTTCAGTGAGCGTGGCGTGCGGCGTCCGTGGCCGAGGAGGAAGATGAGGAAAGGGGTACTCGGGCCACTACGCGGCACACGGTAGGAAGTCAGAAACGGGTCGAAGGTTCCCACCATGTGACGCTCGGCTTGATTTCTTTCGTGCGCGGCTTGATCACGCCGTCTCATTCGCGTCTCGTGGCTGGTTCCTTCTGCTCCACGCCGTTGCCGAGACCGTAATCAGATCTCAGCAATCCGGGCCTTACGGTCCGGATGGTCCGTCACATCACCAAAGCGTGAGGGCTTCGGCTTGGGTACGGTCTCTCGCTTCCTCCCGCCGCTGATGCGGCAGGGTTGCGCCACCTGCCCGCCCCGTCCCAGCCGTGCGGCCGGGACGGGTGGTGCGGGTCTTACGGTCGGCTCCACGAGGCTTCGACGCCTTGGCGGCGTCCAGGTCTCCGGCCACTCCGGTACCTGCAGTGCTGGCCGCCGCGAGGGCGGCGAGGTTGTGTGCTGCGTTCTCGTCCCGGTCCATCACGAGCGGGCATGCGTCGCAGTCGAAGACTCGAACGTGCAGCGGCAGCTTGGCTTTCACGGCGCCGCAGTTCGAGCAGGTCTTGGAAGAGGGGTACCAGCGGTTGGCCAGGATGGTGTGGGTGGCGTTGCGCCGGCCTTTGTAGGTGAGCTGGCGGCGGATCTCCCCGAATCCGGCGTCGGCGACCTGCCGGGCCAGGCGCCGGTTCTTGAGCATTCCGGCGACGTTGAGGTCTTCCACCACCACGGTGCCGTACTCGTCCCGGATCTTGGTGGTGAGCTTGTGCAGGGCATCCGCGCGCTGGTTCGCCACCCGGTGGTGCACCTTGTTGCGTTCGCGGTCGGCTTTCTCCCACCGCTTCGAGGGTTTGTGTCCGGTGCGCCGGTCGGGGCCCTGGCGGCGGGAGACCCGGCGCGAGTGCAGGCGCAGCAGTTTCAGGGAGCCGTCCAGGTGCTTCGGGTTGGGCTCGTAGCGGATCTCCCCGGCGCTGTCGGCCATCACGGCCAGGTGTTTCACCCCGAGGTCGATACCGACCGCCGCGTCCGGGCGGGCGACGCGGACCAGGTCCCGCTTGACCTCGGTCTGGAAGGACACGAACCAGCGTCCGCGTTCGTGCCGCACGGTCGCGGACAGGATGCGGGCGGTCCCGGCCGCGATGCGCTCACGCAGGTCGTCGGCGCGTTCGTGCACACGGATCGTGCCCAGCCGGGGCAGGGTGACATGGCGGCCGTCCGGCTCGACGCGGATGGCGCCGGTGGTGAACCGGCAGGCCAGGCGCGCCTTCCGCTTCGACTTCCGCCGCGGCGCGCCCACACGCTTGCCCTTGCGCTTGCCGTTCTTCGACTTGGCGTAGTTGTCGAACGCGGCGGCGGCGTTGGCCAGGCCGGTGCTGTACGCCTCCTTGGAGTTCTCCCCCCACCAGCCGGCGAACCGGGGGTCGGTGCGTTTGGCCTCGTTGAACGCCTTCCGCAGCGCGGGCAGCGACCACGGCCGCCACGGCGTCAACTCTGCCTCGCCGATCCCGTAGGTCGCCTCGGCCGCCCGCTGCGCCCACGAGGCCCGCACCCACGACACCGCCCAGTTGTATGCAGCGCGCGACGCACCGCAATGCGACCGCAACGCCTGTTCCTCAGCGGCGTTCGGATCGAGGGCGAACCGGTACGCCTGCACCACGAACCCCGGCTGTGGCTGGAACTTCTTCACCCGGCAGCCTCGCCGGTCATCACAGCCGCAGCGCGCGCAGCGCGGTTCTTCGCGGCCCTACGCCCGTACCGGCCAGCGCACATCGAGGTCAGTACCTCGGTGATGTCGCGCACCAGGTCGTCCGTGGTCTCCTGCGGATCAAGGACCACCAGACGCCGCCCGGACGCCGACAGGGTCGCTTCAAGGTGCTCGACACCGAACCGGGCCAGCCGCACCCGGTGCTCCACCACGATCACGTCGGCCCTCGGGTCGGCGAGGACACCGTGCAGCTTTTGACGGCGTCCGTTCAGCCCGGACCCGACCTCCTTCACCACCTCACCCACAGCCAGGCCCACACGGTTCGCGCCCTCCACCACGCGAACGGCCTGCCGGTCGAGGTCCGCCTTCTGGTCGGCGGAGGAGACCCGGCAGTACGCCACCACCCGCTCCTGCGTCGAGGCGGGCGTATCGTCAACGAGCCAGGTACCAGAGGCGGTCTGGCGGACGGGGACCGGCATCGTGCCGTTCTTCACCCACCGCCAGGCGGTCTGGTAGCTGACGCCCTGCTGACGCGCCCACTCAGATAGCTTCACGCTCTGAGTATATCTGACTATAGAAGTCTACAAACGACTATGCATCACGGAACAAACGCCACCCGGCGCGCCCACTGATCCACACGGACGACATCCCTCTCGCCGGTGAGGACGTGCGCCGGGGTCGTCGGGCACAGGGACGGACTGGGCCGCCGAGCCTGGTGGTCCCCGAGTCCCTGCGCCGCACCCACGACCGCATCGGCCTCCACGAGGAGGCGGCGGCCCGCCTCCTCAGCCTCAACTGACGAAACAGTCCTGACAGTTACTGACTTTGTTGGCGTGATGTCGTAGCTGACGAGCGGTAGTTGCTGCGGTAGGTCGGTTGTATGAGGTATCCGCAAGGGGGCGGGCTGACCGCCGAGCGGCAGGCGTTTCGTGAGCACATCCGGTTACAGGCGGCCGAGTTGTTCGCTGCTGGGCAGGGCAATGCCGCGGTCGCCCGTGAGTTACGTGTCAGCGTGCGATCCGTGCAGCGGTGGCGCCGGGCCTGGGAGGACGGTGGGGAGAGGGCCCTGGCGTCGAAGGGGCCGGCTTCCAGGCCCAAGTTCAGTGAAGCGCTCTTCGCGGTGCTGGAGCAGGAACTGGTCAAGGGGCCGGTGGCGCACGGCTGGCCGGACCAGACCTGGACGCTGGCGCGGATCAAGACCTTGATCGGGCGCCGGTTCCACAAGAGCATGACGTTGTCGGCGATCGCTCAGATGCTGCACCGGCACGGCTTCAGCCACCAGGTCCCGGCCAGACGCGCGGTGGAACGCAACCAGGAAGCCGTCACCGGCTGGGTGAAGGAGACCTGGCCCCAGGTGGAAACACCGCGGCGGCGCTCGGGGGCTGGATCTGCTTCGAA
This sequence comes from Streptomyces vastus, assembly GCF_039532825.1. Lineage (NCBI taxonomy): Bacteria > Bacillati > Actinomycetota > Actinomycetes > Kitasatosporales > Streptomycetaceae > Streptomyces > Streptomyces vastus. The sequence continues at coordinate 101,412 of NZ_BAAASJ010000118.1, read as the reverse complement.
GACGAGGCAGGCTTCTCGATGACGCCGCCCACGATGCGGACCTGGGCCAGGCGCGGGTGCACGCCCGTCATCCGGGTGCGCGGACGTTCCCAGCGCCGGTTCTCCATCGCCGCTCTGGCTTGTTACAAGCAGGGCGAACGCTCGCGGCTGATCTTCAGGCCCAAGCGGCATGTCGACCACAAACGGGGCGGCAGACGCAGTTTCACCTGGACCGAGTACCGCGACCTGCTGATCGACGCCCACCAGCAGCTCGGCGCCCCGATCGTGCTCATCTGGGACAACTTGAACGTGCACAAGGATGCCAGGCTGCGGGAGTTCATCGACGCCCACGACTGGGTCACCAGCTGCTTCCTGCCGGCCTACGCACCGCACCTCAACCCTGTCGAAGGCATCTGGTCGCTGCTGCGACGCAGCAGCCAGGCCAACACCGCCTTCACCGACCCCGACCACTTGATGCGCACCCTCAGACAGGGCCTCCGCCAGATCCAGTACCGCAGCAACGTCATTGATGGCTGCCTCGCCGGAACCGGCCTCACCTTGACGACACCACGCCAACAAAATCAGTAGTTACAGGAGGCCATGACGTTGCTGACGCCTTCGCGTAGCCGTGATGCTGGCGGCTGCCCGTTCGCTGTGCTGTGGGGGCGGCGGTAGTTGTAGTGGATGCTCCAGACCGCGAGAGCTTCCCGGCGTTGGTTTTCGGATGTCCAGGTGCGGGCGTAGAGGAACTCCTCGGAGATGATCCGGTTGTAGCGCTCTACTTTCCCGTTATGCCGGGGCGTGTACGGAGTGATCCGTTGATGCCGCGTCCCCAGGAGAGCCCGGGCGAACGCGTCGGCTCGGTAACAGGCACCGTTGTCTGTGACGATCCGCTCGATGTGAGTGATGCCGTGGGCGGCGAACCAGGCTCTTACTCGGTGCATAAACGCGATCGCGGTAGCGGCTTTCTCGTCCGGGAGGGCTTCGGTGTAGGCGAGGCGGGAAGTAGCCGTCGATCGCGGAGTGGAGGTAGACGTAACCGCCGCGCTTGGTCTTCCTCTTCGAGCGCTCGGCGTCTTTCGCCTTGGCGCTTCCGCGTCCGTGGACGCGCCAGCCACCGCCGTCGGGAACCCTGTCGACCTTCTTCACATCAACGTGCACCATGTGGCCAGGCCGCCGGGCGACGATCTTCTGTGGTTCACGGTTGGTGTCGCCGCTCGGGTCGATGAACTTGCGCCTGTTGAGTCCAAGGTCGGCCAGATGGCGGCTGATCGTACGTCGGGAGACCTGGGTCTGATCTGCTGTGAGTTCGTGGGCGATGCGGGCCGCTGACCACTTGTCGGTACGCCGCATCTTTTCGATTCTCGCGGCCATGTCGGGCGCGGTCGCAGTCGGTTGGCGATGTGGCGTCGAGCTTCTGTCGTGTAGCCCAAGCTCGCCGTGGTGGCGGTAGCGATTGACCCACTTCGATGCGGTCGCTCTGGAGATGCCCATCTCTGCGGCGACGTGCGCGATGGGCCGAGTGCGGCAACGTTTGACCAGACGTCGGCGTCCTTCAACGCTCAAGGGTGCGTTGGCGTGTGTCATGGCGTGGCCCGAGTGTTGCGGAATGCGTGGTGTCGGGCCCCGGCGACGATGAGCAGGCTGGCTGCCCCGAGGGCGGCGGCTGACACGGCGACCACGGTGACGCCCGAGCTTTGCAGCAGAAGACCACCGATGATGCCACCAAGGGCCATCGCAGCATTCCAGAGGGTGACGAGGACCGCTTGCGCGGTGTCAGCGGCAGCGGCGCTGCTCCGCATTCCGGCTTGTCCGGCTGCGGTTTGCAGCAAGGTCGGGGCACCGCCCCACCCCAGGCCCCAAAGTACAGCGGCGGCCCAAACGATCGCGTGTGCTGTGGTGACGGCAAGCGCTGCGGTGGCGAGAGTGAACAGCACCGCGCCGGTGACCATCAGAGCCCGTAGCCGGCGGTCGACATGACGTCCGACGTACCAAATGCTCACCAGGCATGCGACACCGAAAGCAAGGAGAACCGCGTCGGTCGCTGACCCGAGCCCGGCGTGCTGTAGGTAGGGAGCGATGTAGGCATAGATGATCGTGTGCCCGAGAACGAACGTCGTGACCGTGACCATGATCGCCGCGACACCGGGCACCGCCAGAGTCTGCCGCAGGGGCGACTTCGCTGATTCTGGTGCGGGGTCCGAACGGTTGGTGTCAGCCTGTTCAATGGCGGGTTGCCCCACGCCGGGGACGGACACGCCGATCCAGCCGATGACGGCAAGAGTCACCAGGGAGACAGCGCCAAACGCCGCCCGCCATCCCACCTGTTCACCGATCAGCGTGCCGGCCGGAACTCCCAAGGACAACGCCACAGGGATCCCGGTCATCGCCACTGCGATGGCGCGGCCTTCCAAGCCGGCAGGTGCGATACGACGGGCGTAGCCAGCGAGGATCGCCCACGCCAGGCCGGCGGCCACGCCGGCAAGGAACCGGCCCGCGAGCAGGACGATGTATCCCGGTGCAGCCGCAGTCAGCGTGTTGGCCACCAGGAAGACGGCCATGGCGCCGAGCAGCAGTGGTTTCCGCGGAACAGATGCTGTCGCCGTGGCGAGCGGGATCGCGGTCAACGCCGTACCGGCCGCATAGACGGTAACGGCCTGGCCGGCAGCACCCGAACTGGTGCCCAGTGAGGCCGACATCTCGGGCAGCACACCGGCGGGCAGAGTTTCGGTCAAGCTCGTGATGAAGACAGCAGTCCCCAGTGCCAACAGCGCCGACCATGGCAGGCCGACCTGTCGCGTACGAGACTGCGCGTCAGAAGACGTGGTGATCATGGCCCGAATCTTGGAACCTTCACATAGATGTGATGGTCAAGTCGAGGTGCGCCGAGTAGTTTCGGCGGGCGTGAGGATCGGTGAATTGTCGCGACTGACGGGTGCGTCCCGTCGGCTACTTCGCTACTACGAGGAGCAGGGGCTGATTGTCCCGGACCGGGGCGCGAACGGGTATCGGGAGTATGACGACCGCTACGTGGACCGGGTCAACCAAATCCGCGGCCTGCTGGATGCGGGCCTCCCCACTCGCATCATCAAGCAGATCCTTCCGTGCCTGGACAAACCTCGATCGATCCACTTTCCCGATGCAACACCGGAGATGCTGGCCTTGCTGACCGCCGAGCGGGACCGGCTCACCGAGCGGATCGACGTACTCATCCGCAACCGTGATGCGATGAGCGAGTACCTGACTGAAGTCGGACTATGCCGAGCGCTGGCGCCTGGCAGCTCTCAGGGAACACCGAACTCCCCGTCGGTGGTGTCAGCAACGTCATGACCCGCAACAGTTAGTCCCAGCCCTGCCCCGATTCCGCCCGGCCCCGCGCCGGCCCGGCCCCCGGTCCCTGTGACCGGGGCCTTCACCGTCCGGGCGCCCACTCTTCCCTCTCGTTCAGGGTGTGAACTCCGCTCCCCCGCAAGCACTTTCTCTGCTTTATCTCTTGACGACTGGAGTGACAGGGAGCACATTGTCCGGCGCGGCTTCACTGAGAGCGCTCTCAATGAAGGACCCCCCACCCGCTTCTCCACCCGCACCCGCACCCCCCACTGTGAACGAGGCACCCATGAGCGGAACTCACAGCAAGCGCAAAACTCGCCGGCATTGGCTCATCGCCGTACTGAGCACGCTGGGCCTGGCCGCGGGCGCCGCGGCGATCACCCTGCCCGCGAACGCGTCTCCCCCACCGCCCCCGTCCGGCTGGACCGAAGTGTTCACCGACGACTTCAACGGAGCCGCAGGCACCGGCGTCAACCGCGACAACTGGCAGTACGCCACGGGCACCGGCTACCCCGGCGGCCCCGCCAACTGGGGCACCGGCGAGATCGAGACGATGACCGACAGCACGGACAACGTCGCCCTCGACGGCAACGGCAACCTCCGGATCACGCCACGCCGCGACGCCTCCGGCAACTGGACCTCCGGCCGCATCGAGACCAACCGCACCGACTTCGAGCCACCCGCCGGCGGCAAGCTGCGCGTCGAGAGCCGGCTCCAGACGCCGAACGTCACCGGTGCCGCGGCCAGGGGCTATTGGCCCGCGTTCTGGATGCTGGGCGAGCCGTACCGCGGCAACTACCAGAACTGGCCGGCCGTCGGCGAGCTGGACATCATGGAGAACACCCAGGGCCAGAACACGGTGTTCGCCACCATGCACTGCGGCACCGCCCCGGGCGGCCCCTGCAACGAGAACACCGGCATCGGCAGCTCCACCTCGTGCCCCGGCACGGCCTGCACGGCCGGCTTCCACACGTTCGCCCTGGAGTGGGACAGGTCGGCCGACATCGAGGAGATCCGCTTCTACGTCGACGGCGACAACTTCCATACGGTGCGCGAGAACCAGGTCGACGCCACGACCTGGACCAACGCCACGGACCACGGTTTCTTCATCATCCTGAACGTCGCGATGGGCGGCGCCTTCCCGAACGCCCACGGCGGCGGCCCGGACGCCGCCACCGAGCCCGGCCACCCGATGGTCGTCGACTACGTCCAGGTCCTCCAGTCAGCCGGCTGACACCAACGCCACCTCCGGATACCCCCCACAAGGGGCGGGCCGAACGGCCCGCCCCTTCTCCGTGTCCGCGCCCGCTCCCGCCCGGGAATCCCCGGCCGCCACGCGTGGTTGATCCCAAGCGGTCGCCACATCGCTCGACGACAATGGGGATCCGGCACACAAGAACGGACGGAGCTGGCGCAGGCCATGAAGATCGACCTGACCGACACCACGGCAAGCAAGATCAACAAGGCCCTCGTGGAAGGCCGCCGCGCCATCGGCACCCCCGCCGTGGGCATGGTCCTGACGATGGTCATCGTGACGGACGAGGAGAACGCGTACGACTCGATCAAGGCGGCCGAGGAAGCCTCGCACGAGCACCCCTCACGCACCCTGGTCGTCATCAGGCGCGTCTCCCGAACGCCCCGCGACCGCACGAAGTCCCGGCTGGACGCCGAGGTGCGGGTCGGCGCGGACGCGGGCACCGGCGAGACGGTCGTGCTCCGGCTGTACGGGGAGGCCGGCGACCACGCCGATTCGGTGGTCCTCCCGCTGCTGCTGGCGGACGCGCCCGTGGTGGTGTGGTGGCCGGTGGACGCCCCCGAGGTGCCCGCGAAGGACCCGCTGGGGGCGCTGGCCCAGCGCCGGATCACGGACATGTTCGCGGTCGAGGCGCCGCTGGTCGCCCTGGAGCAGCGGGTCGCCTCGTACGCGCCCGGCGACACGGATCTCGCCTGGACCCGGCTGACGCCGTGGCGCTCGATGCTGGCCGCGGCCCTCGACCAGGCCCGTGCGGAGGTGATCTCGGCAGCCGTCGAGAGCGAGGCAGAGAACCCGAGCGCCGAGCTGCTGGCCCGCTGGCTGGAGGCCCGGCTGCGGGTGCGGGTCGATCGGGTGGTCACCCCCGGCCCGGTCGTCACGGGCGTACAGCTCGACACCGTGAACGGCGAGGTCCGTATCGACCGCCCCGAGGACCCGCTGGCCACCCTCTCCCTGCCCGGCCAGCCCTCGCGCACCCTCGCCCTGAAGGTCCGCCCCACCTCGGAGCTGATCGCCGAGGAACTGCGCCGCCTGGACGCGGACGAGATGTACGCGGTCGCCCTGCGCGGTGCCGACAAGGCGGGGAGCGGCCGTGTCTGACACATCGCCCACGATGGCCGACCACCGCACGCTCATAGGAAGCGAAAGGGCATGACAGCCATGGAATTGGGACTGATCGGTCTCGGCAAGATGGGCGGGAACATGCGCGAGCGCATCCGCCAGGCCGGGCACACCGTCATCGGCTACGACCGTGATCCCGAGCTCTCCGACGTCGGCAGCCTGACCGAGCTGGTCGGCCGGCTCGAAGGCCCGCGGGTGATCTGGGTGATGGTCCCGGCGGGCGGCCCGACCCAGTCCGTCGTCGATGAACTCGGGGACCTGCTGGAGGCCGGTGACACGGTCGTCGACGGCGGCAACTCCCGCTGGACGGACGACGAGAAGCATGCCGAGGAGCTGGGGGCGCAGGGCATCGGCTTCGTCGACGCGGGCGTCTCCGGCGGTGTGTGGGGCCTGGAGAACGGTTACGCGCTCATGGTCGGCGGCGATAAGGAGCACGTGGACCGGCTCCAGCCGATCTTCGAGGCACTCAAGCCGGAAGGCCCGTACGGCTATGTCCATGCGGGCCGGGTGGGTGCCGGGCACTTCTCGAAGATGGTCCACAACGGCATCGAGTACGCCATGATGCAGGCCTACGCCGAGGGCTGGGAGCTGCTGCAGGCGGCCGACTCCGTCACGGACGTGCGCGAGGTGTTCCGCTCCTGGCAGCAGGGCACGGTCATCCGCTCCTGGCTGCTCGACCTGGCGGTCGACGCGCTCGACGAGGACGAGTACTTGGAGAAGCTGCGCGGCTATGCGCAGGACTCGGGTGAGGGCCGCTGGACGGTCGAGGCGGCCATCGACAACGCGGTGCCGCTGCCGGCGATCACCGCGTCGCTCTTCGCGCGGTTCGCCTCCCGGCAGGACGACTCGCCGCAGATGAAGATGATCGCGGCGCTGCGCAACCAGTTCGGCGGTCACTCCGTCGAGTCGGCGAAGTAGGCGATTAACGGTCATGGGCGACCTTCTCCTGCTCCGCCACGGCGAGACCGAGTGGAGCGCGGCGGGTCAGCACACCAGCCGGACGGACCTGCCGCTCACCCCGCGCGGCGAGGAACAGGCCAAGTCCCTGGCTCCGCTGCTGGCGGGCCGGTCCTTCGCGCTCGTCCTGACCAGCCCGCTCGGCCGCGCGCTGCGCACCGCCGAACTCGCGGGCCTGTCCGGGGCGGTGGTGGACCCGGATCTGCACGAGTGGGAGTACGGCGGCTACGAGGGCGTCACCACCGTCGAGATCCACCGCACCCGTCCCGACTGGGATCTGTGGACGGACGGGGCGCCGTCCGGCCCGGAGGGGCACGTCGGCGAATCGCCCGGGCAGGTGGGCGAGCGTGCTGACCGGGTCCTGTCCCGGGTCGCCGAGGTGCTCCCCGAGGGTGACGTGCTACTCGTGGCCCACGGCCACTTCCTGCGTGTGCTGACGGCCCGGCGGCTGGGTCTGCCGCCGTCGGACGGGCGGCTGTTCCGGCTGGAGACGGGGACGCTGAGCCGGCTGTCGACGGAGCACGGGTGGCCGGTTGTCGCGGAGTGGAACACCAGGGCGTAGTCGGCCAGTTGACACCCGCCCCGGGCCGCGTCAGAGTCCCCGCTGATGGAGATCAACGATCTGACGCCGGCCGAAGAGCGAGTGTGGCGGGCCTTCCCGTGCGGGGAGGTCGTGGACTTCCGCACCGACGGGGGCGAGGACGCCACGGCGGGAGCGGGCTGGGGACCGGAACGGAGCCTGCGTGCCTCGGTGTTGAGGGCGCTGCTGGCCAGCGCGCCCCAGGAGGACGGCGAGATCGCCGCCCTGCGGGTCAGGGGTGCCCGGATCACCGGCGAGCTCGACCTCATGCACGCCGTCGTCGACCACCCGATCAGCCTGACGCACAGTTACTTCGCCAACCTGCCCTATATGTACGGCGCCCAGCTGCGCAGACTCAGCCTGCGCGGTTCCGTGCTCCCCGCCCTGGACCTCGGCAGCGCGCGGGTCGACGGCGTGGTGAATCTTTCGGAGTGCCGGGTGCGCGGGCGGGTGCATCTGGGCGGGACCCAGATATCCGGTGCGCTGATCCTGGAGCGCGCCGAACTCACCGCCTCGGACGACGGGGAGCCCGCCCTCAAGCTCCAACGGACGGTGGTGGGAGACGACTTGTTGGCGCTGGGGCTGCGCGCACAGGGCGAGATACGGCTCAACGGCGCCACCGTAAACGGGTCGGTCAACCTCAGCAGCGCCCGCCTGTCCCACCCCGGCCAGGTGGCCCTCGACGCCGTGACGCTCAGCGTGGAGGGCGACCTCCTGCTGCGCCACGCGGACGTCGAGGGGTGGATCGGGCTACGGGGCGCCCGTGTCGCCGGCCGCCTCGACCTGTCGTACGCGCGTGTGTCGAACCCCGGCGACATGGCGCTGCGGGCCTCCAGTTGCACCGTCGGGGAACTGTGGCTGCGCAGGGGCGAACCACTGGACGGCGGCCTCAACCTGCGCCGGGCCCAGGTGGAGGTCCTGTTCCTGGAGCCGGAGAAGCTGCCGGACACGGTCCGCCTCGACGGTCTCGGCTATACGACCCTCACGCCCCATGAGCCCGCCGAGCGCCGTCTGCCCATGCTGGAACGCGACGACGACCGCTATGTCCCGCACGCCTACGAGCAGTTGACCGCCGCCTACCGCCGTATCGGCGACGACGACGCGGCCCGCGTCGTCCAACTGGCCAAGCAGCGCCGCCACCGGCTCACGCTTCCCTGGTACGGGCGCCTGTGGGGCCAGGTCCAGGACGCGGCCGTCGGCTACGGCTTCCGCCCGCTGCGCGCCGCGGTCTGGCTGCTGTCGCTGCTCGCGGTCGGCTCCATCTCGTACGCCCTGCACCATCCGCCGGCCCTGAAGCCGGACGAGGCGCCGCCCTTCAACGCCGTCTTCTACACCCTCGACCTGCTGCTCCCGGTGATCTCCTTCGGCCAGGAGGCCGCGTTCGCCCCGAAGGGCCCGTACCAGTACCTGTCCTACGTCCTGGTCCTCACCGGCTGGATCCTGGCCACGACGGTCGTCGCGGGCGTGACGCGGACGGTCAGCCGCCAGTGACTCCGCCCGCGGCGTGCTGCGCCGCCAGACGTACGGGCGCGTTCTGGGCGCCGTACCCCCGATAGCCGCCGTCGCGCTGGACCAGCTCGAAGAAGACGCGGCCGACGGTGTGGGTGTAGCAGTGCCGGAAGACGCCGTGCTCGTCCCGGTCGTAGAGGATGCCCAGCTCGCGGTACGTCGCCAACTCGCCCTCGGTGAGGTCGAACCGGGCCGCGAGGTCGTCGTAGTAGTTCGCGGGGATCGGCAGCAGGTGGCCGCCGGCCTCGCGGAAGCGGCGGGCCGCGGCGACCACGTCGTCCGTGGCCAGCGCGATGTGCTGGGCGTGGACCGTGTCGTCCGTCGGGGCCGCGCCGACGGTGAGGGCGATACGGACGCTGCCGTCGGCGTTGGTGACGGCGCGGCTGCGCAGCAGACCGTACGGGTCTGCGACGTCCACGCTCTGCTGCGCCCGCAGCCCGAGGACACTGCGGTGGAAGAGGGCCGCTTCGTCGAAGTGGTGCCAGGGCTGGGTGAGGGCGAGGTGGTCGATGCGGTGCACGTTCGGGGCTTGTCCGGTGTGCTCGTGGTCCTCGAAGTCGGCGAGCCAGTCGGGGAGTTCGGGCCGGTTCGTGGCGCAGAAGAACAACTCCGTGCCGTCGGGGGCGGCGACCGCGTCGAGGGGGACGTCCTGTGGTGCGCGGCGGCGCGGCAGTACCGGTGCCAGCAGGGCCTCGGCGCGCCGGGCGGCGCCCGCCGGGTCGGGTGACTCCAGGCCGAGCGCGGCGAGCCTCGTGCCGTCGCGGCGGTCGGCGGGTCCGGTGTTGACCAGGATGCGGGCCTCGCCCTGCTGCCACAGGTCGACGGGCTTGCCGCGGTGGCGTGCGGTGCGGGCGAAACCGAGTGCGCCCAGCAGCGCCGCGAGGGGTTCCGCGTCCGGAGTGAGCAGTTCGGCGAAGGCGACGCCAGTGGGGACGACGGGCGCAGGCAGCGACGCGACTCCGACGGTCTCTTGCAGGACGAGCAGGGAGCGGCGGGCGTCCACCGCGGTCGGGCCGGCCTCGGCCTGCCGGAACACGTCGTTGAAGACCTCCAGGGAGAGCGGCCCGTCGTAACCGGTGCGCAGCACATGCCGCAACAGCCCCGCGACGTCGAAGCCGCCCTGGCCGGGAAAGCAGCGGTGGTGGCGGCTCCACTGCAGGACGTCCATCGCGAGCAACGGGGCGTCGGCGAGCTGGAGGAAGAAGATCTTCTCGCCGGGAAGGTCCGCGATGCCCTTGGGATCGGACCCGCGGGCGAGAATGTGAAAGCTGTCGAGACAGGTACCGAGCGCCGGATGATCGGCCCGCTCGACGATGCGCCAAGCATGGTCGTACGTACTGACGTGCCGCCCCCACGCCAGCGCCTCGTACGCGACACGTATGCCGAACTCCTCGGCCAGCTCGGCAAGTTGACGCAGCTGACCGGCGGCGAGCACGTCGTCGTCCACGGCGAGCGGCGACACACTGGAACACACCAGCACGGTGTCGGCCCCGAGCCGCCGCATCAGCTGAAACTTACGCTCGGCCCGCCGCAGGTTCCGCGCGAACTCGTCCGACGGCACGGCCTCGATATCGCGCATCGGCTGGTAGAGATCGATGCTCAGCCCGAGGTCGGCGCACCGGTCGCGGACCTCCTCGGGCGCGAGGGGACTGGCGAGCAGGTCGTTCTCGAAGATCTCGACACCGTCGAACCCGGCCCGCGAGGCGGCAGTGAGCTTCTCGGTGAGGGAACCACTGAGGGAGACGGTGGCGATGGAGGTACGCATGGGGTGCTCCTTCGAGGCTTCACGCTTCTGGAGGCTTCACACTTCTGGCGGTGCTGCTAAGGCGCCGGTTCACGGGGCGCCTCTTCAGGGGCGCGGGGCTATGACATATGCGGCTCCGCCGCGATGGGGCCCCGCTCGAGCGCAGCCGAGAGTGGGGGAGCGACCAGCAACAACGGCCCCGCAGCCGACACACGGCACAACCACTACAGCGCCTAGTCACGAACACTCACGACCCCGGCCAACTCACCAATGTCCGCCAGCATCCGACCGACGTCCGGTTCCCGCCCGGTGAACAGGCGAAAGGCATCGGCAGCCTGAAACACCGCCATGCCACCCCCGTCCAGAGTGGCGCAGCCAACCCCACGAGCAGCAATCAACAACTCCGTCTCCAGCGGCCGGTAAACAACCTCGGCCACCCACAGCCCGGGATGCAGCAACCCAGCCGGAAGCGGCAGCCCAGGATGGGCCGCCATACCCGTGGGCGTGGCATGTACAACCCCGTCGGCGTCGGCGACCAGCGCGGCCAGCTGGTCCGGGCCCGCAGCGGCGGCACGGCCCGCACCGAAGTGCTGGTTGAGGGATGCGGCGAGGTCGGCGGCCCGAGCCGGCACAGCGTCCGTCACCGTGACGGCCCCCGCGCCAAGCGTGAGCATGGCGTGCGCGACCGCCGCGCCCGCCCCCCCCGCACCGAGCTGAACCACCCGCTCCAGCGGAGCGTCGGGCAGCCCGCGCGCGAACGAGGCCGCGAACCCGGTGACATCCGTGTTGTGCCCGATCGCGCGGCCGTCCTCGAAGACGACGGTGTTCACCGCGCCCAGCGCCTCGGCCTGCGGATCGAGCGCGTCCAGATGCTCGATGACGAGCCGCTTGCAGGGATGCGTGATGTTCAGCCCGTCGAAGCCCAGGTCGCGGGCGGCCCGCACCAGGTCCCCCACCGCTTCGGGCGGGACACCGAGGGCCTCGATGTCGATGATCCGGTACAGATAGCGCAGGCCCTGGCGGTCCGCTTCCCGCTCGTGCAGCGCCGGGCTGAGCGAGGGGCCGATGCCGGAACCGATCAGTCCGACGAGATACGAGTCCTTGGACAGCACCGAGGGGCCTCCTGAGCGCGAGCAGGCAGCTCACTAATGTACGAACTAGTACGTTAGCTATATCAGCAGCAGCGACCGACGGGAAGCCCCCGGCCCACGGTCCGCCCACTCCCGCACAACCACCTGGTTCTACAATCTCCGGCACGGCACCTCGCCGGAGAGGAACGCGAAGGAACCCGATGACCAGCGTCGAAGAACCGGCACGACCCAACGGCCGCATCCGCGACGCCGCCCGCACCAGGGCCGAAATTCTCGACGTGGCGACCCAGGAGTTCGCCCGGGCCGGGTTCACCGGGGCAAGGGTGGACGAGATCGCCGCCCGGACCCGCACCACGAAGCGGATGATCTACTACTACTTCGGCGGCAAGGAGCAGCTGTTCACGGCCGTGCTGGAGCGGGCGTACAGCGTGATCCGGGAGACCGAGCAGCAGCTGGACGTGGAGCACCTGGACCCGGTCGCGGCCATCCGGCGGCTCGCCGAGCTCACCTTCGACCACCATGAGGCGCACCCCGACTTCATCCGCCTGGTCAGCATCGAGAACATCCACGAGGCGGAGCACATCGCGGCCTCCGCGGAACTGGGCAAGATCGGCTCGCCCGCGCTCGACGTGATCGGCCGCATCCTGGCCTCGGGGCGTGAGTCCGGCCTGTTCACGGCCGATGTCGACGCGGTGGACCTGCACGCGATGATCAGCTCGTTCTGCTTCTTCCGGGTCGCCAACCGGCACACCTTCGGCGCGCTCTTCGGCCGCGATCTGGTCGCCGCCGACCAGCGGGAGCACTACCGCACCATGCTGGGCGACATGGTGATCGCCTACCTGACGGCGGAGCGGGCCGCGGACTGAGCGTCACGGAATTCTTCGGCGCACCCCCTTGACGCATGCCGAAACGCGGGCGCAACATCTCTGGCCAACCGCTCAATAACTAACCAGTGAGTTCATTAGCGAGCCCGTCCCCTGATCAGCGGCCCCCCATCCCTGCTCAGCGGCCCCCGTCCCCCGAGGAGCACGCCGTGTCCGTCCCCGCCGCACCGCTCGACGCACCACCGGGCCAGCCGAAGAAAGCCGCCACGGCCGCCTGGATCGGCAGTGCCCTGGAGTACTACGACTTCTTCATCTACGGCAGCGCCGCCGCGCTGATCTTCCCGGAGGTCTTCTTCGACGAGTCGGACCCGGCCACCGCGACCCTGCTGTCGCTGGCCACGTTCGGTGTCGCCTACGCCGCCCGACCGATCGGCGCGCTGTTCCTCGGTCACTTCGGCGACAAGCTGGGCCGTAAGAAGATCATGGTCTTCACGCTGATGCTGATGGGCCTGTCGACGTTCCTCATCGGCTGTCTGCCCACGCGGGAGCAGGTCGGCACCCTGGCCCCCGTCCTGCTCGTACTCTGCCGCATCCTGCAAGGCATCTCGGCCGCGGGCGAGCAGGCCAGCGCCAACTCCATGTCGCTGGAACACGCGCCGCCGAGCCGCCGCGGATTCTTCACCAGCTTCACGCTCAGCGGCACCCAGGGCGGACAGCTACTCGCCACCCTGGTGTTCATCCCGGTCGCCGCGCTCCCCGAGGACCAGCTGCTGGCCTGGGGCTGGCGCATCCCGTTCTGGCTGAGCTTCGCGGTCGCCGTCGTCGGCTACGTCATCCGCCGCACGCTCCACGAGACCCCGACCTTCACCCAGCAGGCCGCCGCCGAAGGCGTCCCGAAGATGCCGCTTGCCGTGCTGCTGCGCGAGCACTGGGCGGATGTGCTGCGGGTGGTCGCGGCCGCGCTCGTCGCCTCGGTGAGCACGATCTTCACCGTGTGGGCGCTGTCGTACGCGACCAGCGACTCGGTCGGCATGGACCGCACATCCATGCTGTGGGTGGCCGCCCTGGCCAACCTCGTCGCCCTCGGCGCGATCCCGCTGTGGGCCACCCTCTCCGACCGCATCGGCCGCCGCCCGGTCTTCCTGCTCGGCGCGGCCGGCAGCGCCGTGACGATGTTCGCCTACCTGTGGGCCATCTCCACGGGCTCGTACCCGCTGGTCCTGGTGCTCGGCATCGTCGCGTTCGGTGTCGTCTACAGCGCCGCGAACGGCGTCTGGCCCTCTTTCTACGGTGAGATGTTCACGACCCGGGTCCGCCTGTCCGGCATGGCGATCGGCACCCAGATCGGCTTCGCGATCGCCGGGTTCGCCGTCACCTTCGCCGCGCAGATCGCGGGCCCGGACGGCGACAACTGGTCGGCCGTGGCCCTCTTCACCGCCGCGCTGTGCGTCCCGCCGGTGATCGCCGCGCTCACCGCACGCGAGACGCACAAGGTCCCGACGGAGCGGCTCGGCGAGCGGGCCGAGCAGGGGACGACCGGCCGCGAGAAAGTGACCGCCTGAGCCTCGGGCAAGGCCCAGGCCTCACACGAGACCCAGGCCCAAGCACAGCCCCAGATCAGCGACGCGCACCGCGAACCAGCGTCAGTTCCGGTTCGCCGTGCGCGTCGGGCTCGCCGAGCACCGCCGTGAAGGCCTCGGTACGCACCGTCAGGCCTTCCGGCGAGCGCTCGCAGGTCACGCTCAGGGGCTCCGTCGCCTCCGGTCCGAAGCGCACCGCGAAGACGTCCAGGTCCTCCGGTGCGTCAGGCGCGGGGCCCGCTTCGAGGGCGGTGGTCGTCCGGATGTGGCTCCACCCCTGGTCGGGGTTGCCGTAGCCGCGTGGGTCGAGGGCGAGTTCGAAGGCCGCCTGTTGCTGGGTTACGTCGTGCCGGGCGTCGAAGCTGTCCGGGCTGCCGGCCGGCGGGTGCGTCAACCGGAGGTCACCCGCGGCCGTGACGGGCGACAGTTCGCCGGTCCTGCGGAACCGGTCGCCCTCCGCGACGACGTACGGCATCCCGGCGAGCAAGTACCTTTCCCCGGCCAGCCGTTCGACGACGACCGTCATCCACAGCCGCGTACCGTCCGTGACGTACAGCGACTGGAGATGGCGCAGCACATGGTCCCGCCCGACGACGGGCTTGCTGACGAGCTTGGCGGCGAGGTCTCCGGAGCGGTGGTCCCGTACGCGTACCGCGCCCATCGGACGGCACAGCAGGAAGCCGTCCGTCACCGGCCCGAACCCGTGCTGCCGCTCGACGGCGCCGGCCACCAGCACCGAGCCGCCCGCCTCGATCACGGTGGGCGTCATCCGGTCGTCGAACGACACGGTGACCGTGCCCGCCCGCAGTTGGTGGCAGGCGGGTTCCGTACGCGGTGTGCGATGCCAGCGCGTGGTGTCCTGGATCTGCCACACCAGCATGAACGCGAAATGCCCGTCCACGCCGCCGTCCGCTCCGACCGCGTGCCGGCCCCAGCGGGTGTCGCCGGCGTAGCGGCCGATGTCGGCGCCGATGCGACGGCTGAAGTACCGCAATCCGAGGACGGATTCGAAGGCCGAGTGCTGCTCGCTGTAGCGCGGCCCGCCGATGTCGAAGCCGCTTCCGGCCAGCCGTGCGTCGATATAGCGGGCGAGCGCGTCGCCGTCCTCGGCGAAGACCTCCTCGCCGCTGATCCGGTGGGCCTGGGCGAGGAAGGACAGCGAGATCGGCCCGTAGTTGTTGTCGTACGCGCCGCCGTGCTCGGGAGGCAGCGGGGCGCCCCGGTCCCGTAGGCGGCGGGCGCGGATTTCTCCCAGGTACAGGTTCATCGCCCGCCGTCGTACCAACTCGCCTTCTTCCGAAGGGAGATGACGGGCGAGCATCAGCCCGCCGACGACGCAGCCGATGGCCTGGTTGGCGGCGTCCTGCGGGTTGAAGACCGTGGCCTCGGTCAGCCAGTGCCAGTAACCGCCTGCCACGTCGAGGAGTTCGCGGTGCTGGTCGTCGTCGATCAGGTCGTCCGCCGCGTCGAGCAGGTTGACCGCCTGGAGCAGCGCCCACACGGTGCTCGGCCAGTCGCCGATGGGGTGCGCGCCGGGGGCGAGTACGTAACGGGCGTACGGCAGACCGGCCTTGCGCATCGTCAGGTTCGGGTAGCCGGGGTTGTCCTCGGTGTAGACGCGTGCGCGCAGGTGGAAGGCGAGGCTGCGGCGGACCGCGTCCGGCAGTCGGGGGTCCTTGGTGCGGTGCCAGGCCAGGGCGAGCAGGGAGGTGATGCCGAGCGAGGTGTCACCGATGTCGTCGGTGACGGCCGGGTGTTCCAGGCTGCCGTCCGGGGTGAGCCGGGCCAGCGCCTGCTCGGCCACGTCGGCCAGCACACGGTCGTACGCGGCCGGATCGTCGGCCAGGTCGTGCAACTGGCCGCGCTGGTGCGGGAGATACAAGCTGTTCAGCCCTTCATGCCGGAGGTGGCCAGCGGGGCGGCCGGCCGGTCGGCGGCGCGGGCCGCCGCGCGGACGAACTCGTGGTCGAGCGGGGTGGGCACGGTCAGTCCTTCAGTCCGGCGTTGATGTCGGCGTTCATGACGTAACGCTGGAACACCAGGAAGACGACGATCAGCGGAATCATGGTGATGACCGAGCCGCCGAGCACCACCGACCAGTTGATGTTCTGCGCGCCGACGAGGCTCTGGATGCCGATCTGCACGGTGAACTTGTTGGGGTCGTTGAGCATCAGCAGCGGCCAGATGTAGTCGTTCCATCGCCACTGGAACGACAGGATGGCGAGGGTCAGCATGATGGGCCGGGAGATCGGCACCATGATCCGCAGGAAGATCGACAGTTCACGCGCCCCGTCGATGCGGGCGGCCTCGACGAGCTCGTCGGGGACCGTCAGGAAGAACTGGCGGAACATGAAGCATCCGGTCGCGGTGAGCAAGGCCGGGAAGATGATGCCGGCGAGCGAGTTGTACAGGCCCAGGTCGCGGACCACCAGGAACTGCGGGGCGAGCATGACCTCGCCCGGCAGCATCGTCGTGGCGAGGATGCAGATGAAGAACGCCTTGAGCCACTTGTTGTCGTACTTGGCCAGCGCGTACCCCGTGCAGCAGCTGACTCCCACCGTGAGGATCGTCGCGATCACACACACGATGGTCGAGTTGATGAAGTACTGGGAGAAGTTGGCGCTGCCCCATGCTGCCTTGTAGCCCGACAGGGTGGGGTCGTTCGGAAACAGCGTCAGCGAGGAGAACAAGTCTCCCGCCGGTTTGAAGGAGCTGAGGACGAACCACAGCACGGGGAACCCGTAGACGGCCGCCAGGACCCACAGCAGTGTCGTCGCGGGCACCGCGCGCCGAAGCCCACCGCGGGCCGCGCTACGGGGCCGCTTCTTGGGAACAGCCCGTCCGGGCTCGGCGTCGACCGGGCGTGGCATGTCTGTGGTTGTCATCGGTTCTCCACCCGCCGGTTGACCATCATCTGGATGATCGCCACGACCATCAGGATGAGCATGAGCACGAACGACGCGGCGCTCGCGTAGCCGATCTGGCCCGATTTGAAGCCGGTCTGGTAGATGTACTGGACGAGCAGGTTGTTCGACGTTCCGGGTCCGCCGTTGTTGAGGGAGGCAAACAGCGGATACTCCTTCATCCCGTGGATCGTGTTGAGCAGGATGACGATGAAGGAAGTCGGCGCGATGCTCGGCAGGGTGATGCTGACGAACTGGCGCCACGGACCGGCGCCGTCGAGCGCGGCCGCCTCGTAGTACGACGTCGGTACGTTCTTGATCGCCGCGATGAACAGCAGCATGGAGAAGCCCGTCCAGGCCCAGGACGCCGCCACCACGACCACGATCAGCGACAGGTCCGCGTTCGACTGCCACGGAACGGCACTTCCGCCGAGCTTCTCGATGACGTGGTTGACCAGTCCGAAATTCTCACCGAACAGCCACCGCCACAGGACACCCACGACGATGGGCGACAGAAGCCACGGGATGAAGAAGAAGACGCGGGCGACCGACACGCCCTTGGCGTGCTTGCTCACCAGCACGTTGGCGATCAGCAGCGAGAGCGCGAAGTTCAGCGGAACGAAGAGCACGGTGTACAGCAGCGTCCGGGTCAGCGCGTCGAAGAAGGTGGAGTCCCCGAACAGGTTGCTGTAGTTGTCCAGTCCGACGAACTGGAACGCCCCTATGCCCGTGTAGTTCGTGAAGGAGTAGACGAGCCCGATCACCGCCGGCCAGACGAAGAACAGCGCGAAGAGCACGACATTGCCCGCGATGAGGACGAGCGGCGCGACGGTGTACTTGCTGCGTCTCCTGGGCGGGCTCACGGACACGTCCGGGGCGTGTTTTGTCATCTTCCTGACTCCGTGCTGGTGGAATGGGTTCCTGTGGGCTCAGGCCATGAGCCTGGCATCACGTGGTGTCCAGAGGCCCGGGCGGCGGAGTCTCGACCCCGCCGCCCGGGCCTGTCGGCTTACGCTCAGCCACCGACCTGCTGGTTGTAGCCGGCCACGATGTTCTCCAGGGCCTTGTCGGCCGACTGCTGGCCGTTGATCGCCTTGCCGAGCTCTATCTTGGTCGGGTCCTCGGTGAGGCTCTTGCCCTTCAGCGCCCAGCCCGTCTGCGCGGTGTTGAAGTAGCCGGAGATCGGGTCGTAGAGCGGGATCGACTCGTTGTAGAGCTTGAACGCCGCCTGCGCCGCCTCGGACTTGAAGGGGTACTTCGGGTTCAGACCGGTCTCGACGGGCAGGAACCCGGACGCCTCGCACAGCGCCTGGTAGTGAGCCGGCTCGTACAGCCAGGACAGGAACTTCTCCGCGGCGGCGGCCGCGTCGCCGTTGTTGTTGAAGCCCACCGTCATGCCACCGCTGTTGACGTCGCTGGCCTGCACCGGCTCGGCGGGAGTCGGGACGCTCGCCCACTCGAACTTCGTGATGCTCTCCGCGTAGGCGGCGACCTGCCACACGCCGGACCAGTAGGCGACGACGTCACCGCTCTGGAACATGGCCGACGGGTCGGCGCCGCTGGTCCACACCGACTTCGGCATGGTCTTGTCGTCGTTCCACCCGACGAAGGTGTTCACGGCCTTCTTGGTCGCCGCGTCCGCCGAGAACTTGCCGGAGTCGTCGCCGTGGACGTACTTCCCGCCCATCTCGTACACCATGGCGCGGAGCCGGGACGGCGACTGGTCGAAGGTCAGGGAGTACTTGGCGTCGGTCTTCTCCCGGACCTCGTCCGCCGCCTTGATGAACTCGGTCCAGGTCCAGGTCTTGTCGGGCGAGGTCGGGTAGTCGACGCCGGCCTTCTCGAAGAGCGACTTGTTGATGAACATGCCGGACGCGGTGATGTCCGAGGGGATGGACAGCACCTTCCCGGACGAGTCCTTGGCGACGAAGTTGCTGTTGATCTTGTTGCTCTTCTTGTTGGCGATGGGGCTGAGGTCGATCAGCTTGTTTGCCCAGATCGGGTCGAGCTTCGGCACTGCCGCCACGTCGGGCAGGGAGTTCGCCTGCGCGGCGCTGCGCAGCTTCGCCTCGTAGCCGTCGTAGGGAACGTTGACGAGCTTGACGTTGACGCCGGTTTCCTTCTTGTACTGCGCCACCATCTTCTTCCAGCCCGCGTCCTGCCCCGGAACCGTGGAGATCCAGAACGTCAGCGACTTGGAGGTCCCGCCCGAGCCGGAGTCCGACCCGCCGCAGGCGGAGAGCAGCAGGGCACCTGCCGTGGCCACGGCAGCGAGGGGGACCAGGCGGCGTATGCCGCCGCGGCCGAGTCGGCGGGAGCGCCGCACACCCACAGTGGTCATCTTCGATCCCTTTTCGTGGTAGGGGACGGAGCACGGCGCCGACGGAGGCGGCACGGGTGCATTGTGCAAGAAAGTTCGCTTCCCGAGGGCGCGGCCTCGCCCGGCCGCGTCATCCTGACGGGCGAGGGTCCCCGGCCACTGTGGCCGTCGCCGCACAAGCACGCCCTGGTGCGGTTGCCGTACGTCGAGTACGGGCGGGACGCTCGCCCCAAGCCGGCGTCCCGACCGACTTAGAAAGCGCTTGTCCGGACATTGGCAGAAGCCGGTGGAGTCCGTCAATGCTTCACCCGCACCCCTCCGGTCACGGTTTGGAATCCACTCTCCGGTCGCGGTTTGGCTTCCACTCCGCCGGTCACTGTCTCGATGCCGCGGGCCACGGCCAGCCGGGCCGCCCCCACCACGGTGCCGCTCTCGCCGAGCGCGCTGTTCACGACCTCGGTGGGCCAGCTCAGCCGGGCGAGTTCCGCCCGTACGCCGGGCAGGAGCTGGGGGTCCGCGCCGATGGCGCCACCCAGCACGATCAGGCCGGGGTCCAGGACGGCCGCCGCCGCCGCGGCGAGCCGGCCGATCTCGGCGGCATGGCGGCCGACGGCGGTGCGTGCCGTGACGTGCCCCTCGCCGGCGAGGGCGAAGAGCCGCTCGGCGGTGCGGGGGCACGGGCCGTCGGCGTCCCGCCAGGCGTCCGCCGCCCGGCGCAGCAGGGAGCGGGCACCGATGTGCTCCTCCAGGCCCTCGCGGCGGGGTTCGCGGTCCCCGTCCCACGGGTAGGGCAGCCGGGCCACCTCTCCGGCGGCGCCGTTCGCTCCGCGCAGCACCTGGCCGCCGATGACGACCCCGAGGCCGATGCCCACACCGATTCGCAGATAGCCGAAGGTGTCCCGGCCGCGGGCGGCGCCCTCGTGCAGCTCGGCGAGCGCGGCGCAGTTGACGTTGTTCTCGACGTGTACGGGAACGCCCGGCGGCAGTGCGACGGCCATGGCGTCGAAGAGCGGGCCGGCCTTGGCGGTCGCCGGACGCGCGCCCGCGCCTTCCGCGTCCTGCGTGATGACATCGCCGACGGCCACGACGACCGCGCGCAGCGGGGCGCCGGTGGGCAGCTCCTTGAGGACGTGGCGTACGACTTCGGCGGCGTCCGGCCGGGTCCCCGTCCCCTCGGCGAGCAGGGTGCCGTCCAGGGCGCAGCCGCGCACCCGGGTCACGGCGGGCCCGAGGTCGACGGCGAGCACGGCCCCGGCGGCGGGACCGAGACCGTAGACGGCGGCGGACCGGCCGGTGGCGCCGGAGACGGTGCCCGAGCACTCGGCCAACTCGGCGGCCTCGAGTTCGGCCACGGCGGAGGAGACGGTCGGCTTGGACAGGCCCGCACCGGCTGCCAGTTGGGGGCGGGTCGCGGTACCGGCCGCTGCGAGTACGGCGAACACCGCGCGGGCGCTCTCGCTCAGGTCCATGGTCTCCCTCAGATCGTGCCGCGGGGTCCGGTCGCAGAGTCGTACAGCACCGGGATTCCCATGCGTGCTTCTTGACGCACCCTACTTCGTTAGTTAACTTCCTAACGAAGTCCAGCGGTACTCGCCTGCCGCGCACATTCAGAAGCCTGTCCCGGGGCTTCCCGACCGCTTCGTGAGGTATCGACTCCGGCCTTCAAGCTGCGCCGCCAGACCCTTTCAGGCTCGTGTCCCGACTGCGGGTCGTCCGTGGTCGGTCGCGCGGTACACCCGCGCCTTTGAAGTGCACCCCCACCGGACCCGCAGCCGCCCATCGGCGGACGGGGCGTGTGGCGGTGTGTCAGCATCCGTCGCTGCGACGGGTGCTGACACACCGCCACACGCCCCTACTCACTTCACGAACCCACCCGCCCTCGCGCCCTCACCCGCGACAGCGCAGTCGCACCGAACGCAGAGAGGTTCTTCATGCCCCGGCAGCAGACACGTCCCCCGCACCACCGGCCCGGCATCGACCGCCGGGTGTTCCTGCGCAACTCGGTGGGCGTCTCCGCCGGGCTGATCGCCGCTCCGGCCATCGGCGCGTGGCCGGCTGCGGCCGCCTCTCCCGCCAACTCCGCCGCCGCCTTCGTCGACTCCTACACCACCAACGTCGTCGCCAACCAGACCCCCGAGACCAACGCGGCGATCCGCATCCTCGACGGCTTCGCCGAGATCTGGAAGACGGGCTCCGACTGGAATACCGGCACCCCGCTCATGCCGGAGGTCCTGCGCGCCAACATCCGCTACAGCGTGCGCGTCACCACCGACCGCACCGATGCCGAGGCGCGGCTGGCCTTCATTCACGACCGTCAGCACCAGAGTTACGCGGTGATCGACGGGCTGGGGCCCCTTGCCGAGCTATACAAAGCCGGTGCGAAGGCGGTCACCGGTATCACGTCCGCGCCGGACGGCGTCCCTGCGGGCAAGATCAACGACACGATCCCGGCCGACGCACCCGCGGGTTCCGCGCTCGGCGCGGGCTCCCACGACTCGGACCTGGGCAAGGTGGCGGAACTGGTCGACACCGTGCGCGGCCCGTTCGCCTCGGGCAACCCGAGCAAGTTCGCGTACCAGTACCCGCGTCCCTGGCGGATGAACAAGGACAGCGAGGTCGTCGACACCGGCGAAAAGGACGCGCTGGGCTACCCGGTGTACGCGTCCGACGTGGCGGTCGCCCCGCAGTTGCTGCGGCAGCGGGCCGAGGACCCGGCCGAGGACGGGGGCTTCCCCAGCGGACACACCAACGCGCTCCACCTGGCGGCGCTGGCGATGGCGTACGCGGTTCCCGAACGGTTCCAGGAGATGGTGACGCGCGCCTTCGAGGTCTCCCACACGCGCATCGTGTCCGGCATGCACTCCACCGTCGACGTGATCGGCGGCCGGATCCTCGCCACGGCACTCGCGGCCGCGGCCCTCGCCGACCCGAAGAACGCCGGCCTCAAGGCGGCGGCCCGCGCCCAGGCCGCCGCGTACTTCCAGGAGCAGACCGGCACCACCGCCGACACTCTCTACGCGTACGCCCACTCGGCGGGCCTGGACGAGGACCCGTACGCGAGCCACGCGCTCAACTCGGCGGGCGTGACCCCCAAGTTGACGTATGTCCTGCCCAAGCGGCCCGCGCGGGACCGCATGACCGTGCCGAAGGGTGCCGAAGTCCTCCTGGAGACGCGGCTGCCGTATCTCTCCGCCGCCCAGCGGCGCGAAGTGCTGCGCACGACGGCGCTGCCCGCCGGATACGTCCTGCTGGACGGTTTCGAGCGGTGGGGCCGGCTCAACCTCTTCGCCGCCGCCGACGGATACGGGGCGTTCGACTCGGATGTGTGCGTCACGATGGTCGCCGCCCAGGGCGGCTTCGCCGCGGCCGACACCTGGCGCAACGACATCGGCGGGCGCGGCTCACTGGTCAAGCGGGGCACCGGCACGCTGACCCTCGCGGGAGCCAACCGCTACACCGGCGGCACCACTCTGGAGGAGGGCGTCCTCGCGACCGGTTCACGGGACGCCCTCGGATGCGGCGACGTGCAGGTGCGGGGTGGCACGCTGCGGGCGGCGTCGCCGCTCCGGGTGCGCGGCGCGTACGCCCAGTCGTCCGGTACGACCCTCGACGTGACGCTCACCGACGCCGGCGCACCGGCCCTGACGGTGACCCGGCGTGTGCTCCTCGACCGGGACAGCACGCTGGTCATCCGGCTGGAAGATCAGCGCCCACCGGCGCCGGGCACCACGATTCCGGTCATCGACGCCCCTGTCCTGCGCGGCCGGTTCAGCCGCATCACGGTCGAAGGCCACGACGCCGAGCCGGTGTTCACCGCCCGCGGCCTGTCCGTACGGCTCACTCGGAGGTGACCGACGCCTTGGACACGTCGCCGCCCAGCGGCGCCGCGTCCGGGACCGGGGCCGCGAGCCAGTCGGCTACGGCGCGTGCAATCGGCTGCTCCGTCTCTATTTCCACGAAGCCGAACTGGCCCGCCTGGTTGCACTCCAGAAACCACCAGATGCCGTCGGCGTCCTCGGCGAAGTCGAATGCGCCATACGCGAGTTGGGCCTCCCGAAGATAGTCGCGCACGCTCGCGGCGACCCGCTGCGGCGTCTCGACCGGCTGCCATGGTTCCGTGGAGGTGGCGAACCGGACGTCGACCTCCTCGGGCTCCCCGGGATCGGCGCCTTGGCCGACCGCCTTGCGGGCGGCGAAAAAGCGGTCGCCGACGCAGGTCAGCCGGATGTCGGCGCGCTTGGCCACGCGCCGTTGAAGCAGAGTGGGGCCGAACGCGACGGCCGAGAAATCCGTCTCGGGTGCGACCCTGCTGGTCGGAACCGCCCTCGGCGGCTCCTGCGGGTGTGCCCCCGAGACGGGCTTGACCACCAGATCCGGGAAGCGTTCCGCGAAGTCGCGGGCGGCCTGCGGGAACGTGGTGATCAGTGTGGCGGGCACGGGAAGCCCGCAGCGCTGTGCGAGATGAAGCTGCCAGGGCTTGTGGCGGGCCTGGCGGGCCGCGTCGGGGTGGTTCATCCAGCGCGCGCCGGTGGAACGCAGCATGCCGTAGAGCGCCTGCGCGGACTCCTCGGTGAGCCAGGCGGACGGCTCCGCGACCCGCGTCGCGGGCACACCGGGCCTGCGGACCCAGACGGACCGCAGACCGCTCATGGTCACCAGCCGGCCACCGGCGGACAGGTGGCCGCGGAAGGCGCCGTGCACGAACTCGCCCGACAGGGCGACGCCTCCGGGCAGGTCCGCGGGATCGAGGCGGACGACCGGGACACCCGTCCCGTCCAGTCGGGCCACCACCATGTCCGCGGTTACATCCTGTTCGCACGTCAGGATCAGAACCGTCATCGTCGCGGGTCCGTCTTCAGTCGTCGAAGTGGGTCTTCGAGCCCGCCGTGGAGGTCGTGGCCCCCAGTTCCCGCAACACGGCGTAGTCATGAGCGGCGAGCCGCCCGTCGGGCAGGACGTTCAATTGCAGTCTGGAGTCATAGGCGTACGGAACGCTGACCTCCAACTGCTGGGCCGGACGTGCATAGTTGAGCGCGAACGGTCGCATTGGTTCTCCTTGCTCGGTGCTTCCCGGCCAAGCGGATCGTGACGCTCCGGCGTCACGGGGCCTGACGGGTCTGCTGGGCTTTCACGGAGATATACGAATCGAACAGTCGAATGGTTGCTTCACGCTGTGTAATCGTCCGAGCCGTTCGTCCTCCAGCCCCCGTCCGGCCCGACCGCCCACTTCATGCATGGGGCATCCATCCGCCCTCTATGACGCATACCCGGGCCTCCCGGATCCGGTTTTCGGGTGCACTTCTACGCTCCGGCGCACCCACGCTCACGCGCGCCCGCGTAGTACCTCCCGTCTGCGGTCAAACGTCGTCGGCCTCGCGAATCCGCAGGTAGGCGATAGATTTCCCAGGGACGGCATCTCCTTCCTCGGACAGGAGCGGACGATGAGCGAGCTGCGACAAGAGGTGAAGCCGGCCGAGGTGGGCCTCGATCCAGCGGCCCTGCGACGGCTGGACGCACACTTCGCCCGACTCGTCGACGACGGCTGGTTGCCCGGGTACCTCGTCTCGGTTGCCCGTCACGGCTGTGTCGCACATCTCACTTCGTACGGCCTCCGAGACCGGGAGGCCGGAGTGCCGATCGGGACGGACACGATCTGGCGGATCTACTCGATGACCAAGCCGATCGTCTCCGTCGCGGCGCTGATGCTCCAGGAGGAGGGCCTGCTCGACCTCGACGATCCGGTGGCCCGCCACCTGCCGGCCTTCGCCGAGCCCCGGGTGTACGCCGACGGAAGCGGCCCGGACCTCAGGACCCGCCCCGCTGAAGGGCCCATCCGGATCCGGCATCTGCTGACCCACACCGCCGGGCTGACGTTCGGCTTCTACCACGCACATCCCGTAGACGCCGCGTACCGGGCAGCCGGCGTTGAGCGGGCGGAGCCGCAGGACGCGGATCTGGCCGAGGCCTGCGAGCTGTTCGCGAGTCTGCCGCTCCAGTTCGAGCCGGGGACGGAGTGGAACTACTCGGTCGCGACCACGGTTCTAGGGCGCGTGATGGAGGTGGTGTCCGGGATGCCGCTGGACGCGTTCCTCGCCGAGCGGGTCTTTCGGCCGTTGGGGATGACGGACGCGGGGTTCTGGGTGCCCGAGGACCGGGCGGACCGGCTGGCCGTTCTGTACGCCGAGAGCGACGAGGGCGGTGGCGGTGAGGGCGGCATCGTACGGAGTCCTGAGCAGCCAGGACGCCGCCCACCTCGGCTGCTGTCCGGCAACGGCGGGCTTGTGGCGAGCGCGCACGACTACCATCGCTTCATCGAATTCCTGCGCCGCGGCGGCGAGTTGGACGGCACCCGGCTCCTCTCCCCGCAGACCGTGGAAACGATGCTCTCCAACCACCTCCCCGCCGACCTCCGCACCTTCGGCAGCCCCGTCCACGACTTCCCCGGGAACGCGGGCGTCGGCTTCGGCTTCGGCCTCTCGGTCGTGATCGACCCCGCTCGTACGGAGTCACCGTCCGGCCCCGGCCTGTACGGCTGGTCCGGCGCGGCCGGCACGACCTTCTGGGTCGACCCGCAACACGACCTGACCGTGCAGTTCCTGACCCAGGTACGGCCGACGGCGGCACTGACATGGTTCGCGGATCTGAGGCGGCTCGTGCACGAGGCGGTCGCAGACTGAGGTACCGCGAAGACCGTGGCAGGGCTACGAGTTCACAGGCCCTCCGACTTGTGGCGCGTGCTGTCCAGAGTGGAGTCGATCCCGTCCCGGCCCAGTTCCGTGAGCCACTCCTCGGAGCGCTCCGGTGTCTCGGCCGCACGGCTCAGCCCGGGCGGCAGGGTTCCGGCAAGGACCTTGCGTACGCCCAGCGCCAGCGTGCGCGACACGCACCGTGCCATCGCGCTCTCCTGCGCATCGCCCTCCATGTCCAGCAGGTACCGCCCCGACCAGCTCCGGCCCGAGTCCGCGCGTACGTCGAGGGAGACGGCCAGGACGACGCGGTCGCGGTCGGCGTCCGTGGTCGGGTAGCGGGCCGCCAGCTCCTGGGCGAGCGCGGCGATGCGTTCGTCGTCGCCGTGCCTCAGTTCCTCGAAGACGGGTTGCCAGGCGTCGAGCCAGCCGGCCAGGCGGAGGGTGCCGCGGATGAAGGTCCGGGGTTTCCACGCCGGAGGCACCTCGTACTGGTCGACGAACGGGATGCTGTCGCGGTTCGGGTAGACCTCGAAGGGCTCGGCGTCCACCAGGTGGGTGCGGGTGGCTTCCCAGGGGCGGGCGGCTGTCGTCTCCTCGCCGTACTCGATGTAGCGGGCGGGTGAGCGCAGGGCGTTCAGGACACCTGCGGGGGCCCAACTGAAGCGGTACTTGAAGTCGTTGGGGACGGCGGGGATGCCGCCGCAGTACGAGGTGAGGCTGACCTCGGCGGCCGTGTCGGCGCCGATCTCCGTGCGTGCGCGGGCGATGAGGCTGTGCGCGAAGAGGTGGTCGATGCCCGGGTCCAGGCCCGACTCGGTGAGGACGACGATGCCCGCGGCGGCCGCGGCGGGAACCTGGTCCAGGACCGCCTCGGACACGTAACTCGAGCAGGCGAAGTGGGCCTGGTGCGCCACGCACGTGGCCAGCAGCGGGCCGTGTTCCGGGGCCGGGAGCATGGAGACCACGACGTCGCCGGGTGCCAGTTCGGCGGCGAGTGCGGTGAGCGTGTACGCGCGGGGCTCGGCGCGGCCGGTGAGGCCGAGCGCCGAGAGGCTCTGTGCCGCCCGCTCCTCGGTGCGGTGCCACAGGCGTACGCGGTCGGCGGTGTCGCACAGCGTGGCCAGTCCGCTGCCCGTGGACAGGCCCGCGCCGATCCAGTGGACGGTGCCGGATGCGGGCACGACGGCTTTCTCAGCCATGGTTGAACTCCCCATTCTCCAGGCCGAGTTCACGGCATGTCTCGTGGAACCGATCCAGGCAGCGCCCCCACGCCCCGGCCATCCCGAACTCCATCAGCTGCGGCGTCAGCAGTGCCGAGAAGTCCGTGCTCGCCTCCTCGGGCAGCAGGGACGGCAGATTGTCGATGGCGATGAGGTCGAGGGCGGGCCGTTCGTGGAGGCGGCGTACGGGATCCGCCCAGTCGGTGACCGTGTCGTACACCGGAAGGACGTTGTACGGGGATCCGACGTCGCAGGTCACGTCGCACACCGTGCGCAGGCCGCGGCGCGGTTCGGCCAGGTCCTTGTCGGTGAGGAAGGGGGTGACGGGGCCGGTGCTGAGCACGCAGTTGACCATCAACTCGTGGTCCAGCAGGGCCTGTCGGTCCAGGTCACGGGTCTCGGCGAGGTCCCAGCACGTGGGGTCGAGCCCGGCCTCCATGAGCGCACCCTGCGCGCCCCGTCCGGAGCGGCCCAGTGCGCCGATCACGAGCGAGCTGAACTGGGCGTCGTCCGGGCGGGGTTGGAGTTCGGCGTCCAGTTCGCCTTTCGACGTCGGCCGCAGCGGTGCCGTCAGCCTGCCCCGGTGGTGAAGTACGGCGAGGGCGGCGCCCACATAACCGGCCCAGTAGCCGAAGGCGGCGAGCCGGCGGCCGTTGTCGTCCACCAGGTACTCGAGGTCGAACAGAGCCCCGCCCCCGGCGACGAACCGGCGCAGCAGCGCCTCGGCCCCGGGCTGCCCCTTGTACGCGTGCCCGAAGAAGACATGCCGGTGTCGCAACTCGCCCGGTTCCTCGGGGAGTTCCTTGAGGCCGACGACGACCGCGTCGAGCGGTGCGACGGTCCAGGAGTACGGCTCGACGACACGGCACCCGGCCGCCTCGTACGCCTCGACGGGGAAGATCCGCTGCGGGGATCGCTCGACGGTCACCGTCACGCCGTTCTCGACGAGCCGCCGCGCGTCGGACGGCACGATCGGGGTGCGCCGCTCGGTCGTGCGGGTCTCGTGGCGCAGCCACAGGTGGAGCTCGGTCATACGCGGTTGACCTCCGGTCGCGGGGCGTCGGCGGCGAACCCTTCGGCACGCAGCGGGGTGATGTCCACGAAGGGATCATGCCTCATCAGAAGCCCCCTGCCCCAGGCCGGCCTCCCTGGCGGCGTCGATCACCGCCCAGGCCGCGGCGGCGTCCTGGATGCCGAGCCCGACGCTGTTGTAGTAGACGATGTCGTCGGGGCTCGTACGTCCCTCGCGCCGGCCCGTGAGCACACCGCCGAGCGGGATCAGATCCTCGGCTTCGAGCAGGCCGGAACGCAGCGCGTCCACCACCGGCCCGGCGTGGCCCGCCGCGGTGTCCGGGTCGTCGACGACCACGGCCGCGGCCCGCCGCACGACCTCGGCGTCGACCTCGCTGCGGGTCCGCTCGAAGGACCCCACGCTCACCACCGTGCAGCCGGGCGCCAGCCACTCGCCCCGCACCACGGGCGTGCTGCTGAGCGTGCAGGCGGCGACCATGGGCAGCCCGGTCACGGCCTCCTCGGCCGAGGCGACGGCCTTGACGGCGATACCGAGTTCGGCGGCCAGCAGCTCGGCCGCCCGCTCGCGGCGCGCGGGAGTCGGACTCCACACGCGTACGGCCCGCAGGTCCCGAACCCGGGCCACCGCCCGCGCATGGGCCAGCGCCTGTGTGCCCGAGCCGATCAGGCCCAGTTCCTCGCTGTCGGCGGTGGCCAGCGCGTCGAAGGCCACCGCGCTGCCCGCGGCCGTACGCAGCGTCGTCACCGCCGTGCCGTCCATGACGGCGGCCAGACGACCGGTGACCGGATCGAGCGCGTTGATCACCGCGTGCACGGTCGGCAGGCCGGCCGCCGCGTTGCCCGGATTGACGCTGCCGAACTTGGCGACGGCCCCGGTGTCCGCGGACAGCCGCGCGACGTACGCCAGCACGACACTGTCGTCGAACCCGCTCGGCTCCATGATCTTGCCGGGCAGATCGGCGGTGCCGTCGTCGAGCGCCGTGAAGGCCGCGCGCTGCGACGCGATGGCCGCGTCGATGCCCAGCAGCTGCGTCACCTGGTGTCCGGAGAGGTAAAGGACGACGTCATCTGTCTCTGTCATCCCTTGTTCCTATCCGGGATCCGGGCCGCCGCGCCATTCAGGACCGGTTCAGAACCGGTTCACCGACCAGTCAGGACCAGTGGATCACCGTGTCCAGATGCGGCAGGTGGTGGTCCATGCGCTCCCGCTTCGTGCGCAGATAGCTGATGTTGTGCTCGCGCGGCGGTATCAACAGCGGGACGTGCTCGGCGACTTCGATGCCGTGGTGCCGCAGGGCCTCGCTCTTGCGTGGGTTGTTGGAGAGCAGCCGGACGGAGGGCACGCCGAGGTCGTGCAGCATGTCCGCGGCGACGCCGTAGTCACGGGCGTCCACCGGGAGACCGAGGGCGAGGTTCGCCTCGACCGTGTCCAGGCCCTCCGACTGGAGCTTCATGGCCTGGAGTTTGGCGAGGAGTCCGATTCCTCTGCCCTCGTGGCCGCGGAGGTAAAGGAGGATGCCGCGGCCTTCCGCCACGATGGTGCGCAGGGCGGTCGAGAGCTGGTCGCCGCACTCGCAGTGCGTGGACCCGAAGGCGTCTCCGGTGAGGCACTCCGAATGCAGCCGGGTGAGCGTGTCCTCCGTTCCGTCGATATCGCCGTATATGAGGGCCACTTGTTCATCCCCGCGTTCGAGGTCCAAATAGCCGACGGCGTAGAAATCTCCGTACACGGTGTGCAGTTGGAGATCCACCACACGCTGGACACCCGACTGGACATCTGCCTTGGGGCCGGCACTTCGACCGAGCACGCCTTTGCTTTCCTTCATTTTCTCCTGCATCCAATCTGCCGTTGCCGCGTTAGCCTGCTCTCGTCGGTGCCTACGGAACGAAAGGCCTTAACACCATGACCGGTTCGGGAACACAGCTGACCACCCCCGGCTTGTTGCCGCTGGACACCACGGAGGACGTGAGGGCGCGTCGGCCCGGCGTCGCCGTCCTTCCCATCGGCAGCTTCGAACAGCACGGCCCCTTTCTACCGCTGGCCACTGACACCGTCATCGCCTGCACCATCGCCCGTGAGGTCGCCGCCGCGTATCCGGTGCATCTCCTCCCTCCGCTGACCATCGCCTGCTCGCACGAACATGCCGCCTGGCCGGGGACGGTCAGTATTTCCGCGGTGACACTCCACGCGGTGGTACGGGACATAGCCGACTCGCTTCGTCGCTCGGGCATCGACGCCCTGGTACTGGTCAACGGACATGGCGGGAACTACGTACTGGGCAATGTGGTGCAGGAATCCGCGGGCAGCGGCACGCGCATGGCGCTGTTTCCGGCACCGGAGGACTGGGAGGAGGCGCGAGTCCGGGCCGATGTGCGGACCTCGCTGCTCAGCGATATGCATGCGGGGGAATTGGAGACGTCCATCCTGCTGCACGCTCATCCGGAAATGGTGCGGCCCGGTTATGAGTCCTCCGACTTCCTCGCCGACGACCGGCGGCATCTTCTCACCCTCGATATGTCCGCTTACACGGAGTCCGGTGTCATCGGCCGTCCTTCGCTGGCTACCGCCGCAAAAGGCAAGGAGCTGCTGGCGGGCCTGGTGGACTGCTTCGGTTCGTATTTCTCGATCCTCAGGCCGGAAGCGGCGAATTCCGCTCCGGGCGCCGAGGACGCCATACAGAAGGGGGCCGGGCAGGACGGCGCGGAGAGCAGCCGGCCCTGACCGTCGGCCGTGTCCCCCGCGTTCGCCGGTGGTGAGCGCGGGACATGGCCGTTGTGGCGCTGCGGCGCGCCCTTCTCGTACGCGGGCCGGGAGCGCCGCCGCAGGCTCATGGCCCACCGGGCGACGAGGACGCCGATGCCGGGCAGGCTCGCCACGAGGCTGAGCACTCCGTAGACGACGGCGACCGAAAAGCCGGTGCTCGCGCCGAGTCCGGCGGCGCCGAAGGCCCAGGCGGTGGCGCCTTCGCGGGGGCCCCAGCCGCCCACGTTCAGGGGCAGTCCCATGGCGAGCAGGGCCAGCACCGCCAGGGGCAGCAACACGACTGGGGACGCGTCGGATCCCGCGACCCTGGCGGCGAGCAGGAACATCACGAGGTGGCCCGCCAGCACCACGGCCGACGAGACGACGACACCTGGCCAGGTGTGGCGGGCCACCAGCCCTTCACGCGCCTCGGCGAGCGCGTTGCGCAGGCGGGGCATGCGTCGCGACGAGGGCGACGAGCCCTTCAGCCGGACCGCGACGACGGCCGCGATCACCGCGGCGAGCGCCAGCGCGACGGCGGACGCCTCGACGAGGTGCCGGGTCTGTGCCTGGACCGGCGAGGGCAGCGTCAGCAGGAGGACCCCGCCGGCGGCCATGAGCGCCACCTGGCCCGCGACACGTTCGAGGACCACGGCGCGTACCCCCCTGCCGAGGTCACCGGCGCTCTGCCCGTGCCGTACGGCGCGGTGCACGTCGCCGAGTACGCCGCCGGGCAGTGCCGCGTTCAGGAACAGGGAGCGGTAGTAGTCCGCGACGGCAGGAGCCAGCGGCAGCCGGATCTTCAGGCCCCGGGCCACCAGGCACCAGCGCCAGGCGCTGAACACCGTGGTGACCACGCCGATCCCGAGGGCCGCCAGCACGGTGGGGCCGTCGACCCGGCGCAGTCCGTCCACGAAGACGCCGGTGCCCATCCGCCAGACGAGGACGCCGAGGATGGCGATGCCCGCGAAGGTGCCGAAGTGGGTGCGCAGGGCGCGGGAGTCGATACGGGACCAGAGCGTGCGAAGGGTGCGGCGCGCGTCCGGGACCGGGCTCGGTGTCCGGGCCGCCCGTGCGCCCCGTATCGCCTGCTCGTCGCCGCCGTCCGGGGCCGGCCTCGGCTTCTTCGGCTCGGCCCGGATGGCGCGTGGCTGCGCGTCGGCTGCCACCGCCTGCGCACTCATGCCGCCCCTCCCGTAGGACGGGCGAGGGCGAGGAGATCGCTGTGGTGCACCACGACCCTCAACTCCCCCGCCGCGCACGCCGCGAGACGCTCCCGCAGATAGGCGCCCGCGCGCTCGGCGAGTTCGGGGCGCTCCTCGACGGCCGCGCCGACCCAGCCGCGCAGCCACTCCGCCATCAGCGCCGACTCGTCGGGTCCGAGCCGCCAGGCGCTGGGGTTCACCCGTACCGTCGCGCCGTGGCGGGCGAAGGCGTCGCAGGCGGTGGTGACCGCGTTGGGTCCGAGCAGGTCGCCGCGGCGCTGGTGGGCGTTGAACGCCTCGGTGATCTCGTCGTCCAGCGGGTGGGCGGGCGTGAGTTCGACGCGCCCCACCACCGACAGCGTCAGCAGGGCGGGGCAACCGGCTCCGGCGCAGGCCTCGGCGAGCGCCTCGATCTGTTCGGCGGTGAGTACGTCGAGCAGGGCGGAAGCGGTCACCAGCGAGGCACCGGCCAGCGCGTCCGCGGTCAGCCGGGAGACATCGCCGCGTTGCGTCTCGACGGTGACGCGGCTGCCGTCGGCGGCCGTGCGGGGCGAGCCCACGGCGGCGAAGTGCAGCAGATAGGGGTCGTGGTCGTTCAGGACCCAGTGCTGGGGGCCGTCGAGTCGCGGGGCGAGCCAGCGGCCCATGGAGCCGGTGCCGCAGCCGAGGTCGTGGATGACCAGGCCGTTGGACCGCCGCTGCGGCATGTTCGCGAGCCGGATCCGCAGCGGATCGAGAAGCTCGACCGCCCGCGCGGCGGCGTCGGCGGGCTCGCGCAACTGCAGCCACTCGGGGGCGTACCGCGTCACGTCGTCGTCGGCCTCCGTGTCGGCGCCGCGCCTGCGGTCACCCAGCCGGATCGTTCCCACCTCGTACGCCGGAACCTTCGTCGTCGCGCGCCCGGGTGGCGTCATGCTCGTACTCACGCTGCCCCCTTCCTTTCGTCCCGTCCAAGTCGCCCCAGCACACCGGCCAGGCTCCGGGCCGTGGCGGCCCAGCCGTCCAGCGCGGCCCTGCGTCCGCGTGCGGCGGCCCGCAGCCGGCGGCGTACATCTGCGTCGAGGAACCAGCCGCGCAGTTCCGCCGCGAGTGCCGCCGAGTTGTCCGGCGGTACGAGGATGCCGGGCATCCCGCCGTCGGGAGCGCGCCCGACCGCCTCGGGGAGCCCGCCGACGTCCGTGGCCAGGACGGGGATGCCCCGGGCCAGCGCTTCGGTGACCGCCATGCCGTACGTCTCCGCGTACGAGGTGAGCACCATGAGGTCCGCGGAGGCGTAGCTCGCGTCGAGTTCGGCCCCGGCCTGCGGGCCGACGAGTTGCAGCCGGTCGCCGAGACCGTGGTGGTCGATGAGCTCCCTCAGTTCGGCGACATAGCCGGGGTCCTGGCCCAGGCCGCCGACACAGACGCAGCTCCAGTTCAGGTCGGTGAGGGTGGCGAGGGCCTCGACGAGGCGGTGCTGCGCCTTGCGCGGGGTGACCGAGGCGACGCACAGCAGCCGCGAGACGCCGTCGGTGCCGGCGGCCAGGGGCGCGATGTCGGCGCCGGGCGCGGCGACATGGACCCGGTCGGGGGCCAGCCCGTGGTGGGCGACCAGCCTGCGGGCCGCCCACTCGCTGGTGGCCACGATCGCGGGCACGGAACGCAGCGTGCGGCGCTCGCGGGCGTCCAGTTCCGCCGCCAGGCCGGGGTCGAGCCCCGTCTCGTCGCCGAGCGGCAGGTGAACGAGGACGACCAGGCGCAGCCGCTCGGTCTCGGCGGCGATGATCTCGGGGGCGGCGCAGGCGACGAGTCCGTCGAGGAGTACGCGGCTGCCGTCCGCCATCTCACCGAGGGTGCGGGCCAGTTCCGCGCGGGCGGCGGCTCCGGGCCAGGGCCAGCTGCCGTCGATCGCGTGCTTGTTGACCTGCCAGCCGAAGGCGGGGAGATCGAGGCACACCCGGGCGTCGTAGGTGTTGCCGCCGCTGGGCGTCCTCGGATCGTCCACTCCGCCGGGCATCACGAAGTGCATGGCGCGAAGAGACATGGGAATGATGTCCGCGTACTTGTTCACAGCCCACGCTCATAACTCGCCCAGGCGATGTGCGACTCGTGCAGGGTGACCGTGATGCCGGACAGTCCGCGGGCGCCCTCGCCCAGCGCTCCCTTGTGCACCCGCTCCGCAAGGCGGTCGGCGATGACCTTGGCCAGGAACTCCGTGGAGGTGTTCGTGTTGGCGAAGTCGGGCTCGTTGTCGAGGTTGCGGTAGTTCAACTCGCTCACCACCCCGCCCAGTTCCTGAGTGGCCAGTCCGATGTCGACGACGATGTTGTCGTCGTCCAGCTCTGCGCGCCGGAAGGTGGCGTCCACGAGGAACGTCGCCCCGTGCAGGCGCTGCGCGGGTCCGAAGACCTCCCCGCGGAAGCTGTGGGCGATCATGAGGTGATCGCGGACGGTGATGCTGAACAACGGACGACCCTCCAGGTGCGGCGCGTCTGATCCCTCTGCCGGGCGTGCCGTGTAGTACGGCAGGTCCGTTCTCCGTGTTCAGGCGGTACGGGAGGAAGTTTCGGCGGGTTTTCGTTTCTGGTTTTCGATTCGGACGCGTGGCTCGGACGCGTCGTTCGATGGACCGGTCACCGGGCGTAGTCCCGAACCGATCCGGGGCGGTCAGGCCCCTTCAGTGTCCTTCAGTGTCGTACTGAACCAGGTGGCACAGCGCCTGCGTCTGACCCGCGGCGAGCGCGGCCATCGCCTCCGGCAGTTCCTCGAAGGCGCACGAGCCGGTGATCAGCGCGTCCAGGGCGGGGTCGGCGAGCAGTTCGAGCGAGAGGGCGAGCCGGTCGGCGTACGTACGGCGACCGCTTCTGGCCGGCGAGACGGTGCCCACCTGGCTGCTGCGGACGACCAGGCGGCGGGAGTGGAAGGCCTCACCCAACGGCAGACTGACCCGCCGGTCGCCGTACCAGCTCAGCTCGAGGACAGTCCCCTCCGGGGCGAGGAGTTCGAGAGAGCGGGTGAGTCCCGCCTCGGTGGCGCTGGCGTGCACGACCAGGTCGCAGTCCCCGGCGGCGTCCGCCGGGAGCGCGAAGTCGACGTCGAGCGCCCGGGCGAGTTCGGCGCGCGCCGGGTTGGCGTCCACGAGCTGGACACGGACGGCCGGGTACCGGGCGAGGAGGGCGGCGACACTCGCGCCGATCATTCCGGCGCCGACCACCGCGATCCGGTCGCCGACGAGCGGTGCGGCGTCCCACAGGGCGTTCACCGCGGTCTCCACGGTCCCGGCGAGGACGGCACGCGAGGCGGGCACGGACTCGGGTACGGGGGTCACGGCGGCGGCCGGGACGACGTACCGGGTCTGATGCGGATAGAGACAGAAGACGGTCCGCCCGACGAGCGACGCCGGCCCCTCCTCCACCAGGCCCACATTGAGATACCCGTACTTGACCGGCCCCGGGAAATCGCCCTCCTGGAACGGCGCCCGCATCGCGCCGTACTGGCTCTCCGGCACACCACCACGGAAGACAAGTGTCTCGGTTCCCCGGCTCACTCCGGAGAACAGCGTGCGCACCAGAACCTCACCCTCGACGGGGCTCGGCAGGTCGATGTCCCGTATCCCGCCGTGCCCCGGAGATTCCAGCCAGAATGCGCGCGCGGCGCGGTCCATCCGCATGTCATCCTCCTGAAAAGTCGTGCCGCTCAGTCGTGCCCGAGCTGTGAACCTGCTGAGTCCGGCTGAACGATCCGGCGACCGTGCACGTACCGACCGTTGCGAAGCCGCGGACAACGTAAGCGGCAGTGATCGACTTTGTCATCTGGCCGGAGGATGTGCGGTGGCCCTGAACAACACGTACGACGCGAGGCTCTTGCAGCAGGAGACGGCGGTGGGAGCGGGTGTGCAACTGCTCTTGCTTGCCGTGATCGGCACGGCGATCGGCATGGGACCGGTGGGCTGGCTGACGGGCCTGGTGTTCGCGTTCGCCACCTGGGCCGTGCTCGCCCGCGCACTGCACCGCACGCGCCCCCGCTCCTTCGGTCCCGCGAACCGCGTCACCCTGGGCCGCGCCACGCTCGTCGGCGGCGTCACGGCCCTGGTCGCGGACTCCTTCCAGAGCCCGCCGCCGGTCACGCTCCTGGTGGCCCTGACCGCGGTCGCCCTGATCCTCGACGCGGTCGACGGCAAGGTCGCCCGCCGCACCGGTTCCTCGACCGCGCTGGGCGCCCGCTTCGACATGGAGGTCGACGCCTTCCTGATCCTGGTCCTGAGCGTGTACGTCTCCACACAGCTCGGCCCCTGGGTCCTGCTGATCGGCGCCATGCGCTACGCCTTCGTCGCCGCGGCCCGCTTCCTCCCCTGGCTGAACGCCGCCCTCCCCCCGAGCACGGGCCGCAAGACGGTGGCGGCACTCCAGGGCGTGGCCCTGCTGCTCGCGGGAGCGCAGATCCTCCCGTACGCCGCGACCCTCGCGACGGTCGTCCTGGCACTGGGCTCGCTGGTGTGGTCGTTCGGCCGCGACATCGGCTGGCTGTGGAGGAACCGCGAGGGCCACACGCCGCGCGAGAGGCGCGAGCCCGCCCGCGCTGAGCACTACTCCTCCGTGCCCTCTCCGCTTCCCGTCCTCGCCACGTCGGGCAAGGCGACCGGTTCCTCGCGGCTCTGAACGCCGCAGGGCCGCGGTCAGCCCTCGGTCTCCTTCAGGCGTCGGCGGTCCTCCTCGTCCCACTTGCGGGTGTCGCGTGGTTCGACGTACGGCTCCTCCCGTTCGGGATGGCCGCCGGCCACGGCCCGCTGCCGTGAGGTCTCGGCGTCGAATTCCAGGCCCAGGAGGATCGCCAGATTGGTGATCCAGAGCCATACCAGGAAGACGATGACGCCGGCGAACGTGCCGTAGGTCTTGTTGTACGAGCCGAAGTTCGCCACGTAGACCGCGAACCCGGCCGAGGCGATCATCCAGAGCAGCAGGGCCAGGAAGCTCCCTGGAGTGACCCAGCGGAAGCCCCGGACCCGTGCGTTCGGCGTCGCCCAGTACAGGATCGCGATCATGATCGTGACCAGCACCACCAGCACCGGCCACTTGGCGATCGACCACACGGTCAGGACGCTGTCCCCGGCGCCCAGCGCGGTGCCTGCCTGGCGGGCCAGACCGCCGGTGAAGACCACGATCAGTGCGCTGACCACTGCCAGGATCATCAGCCCCACGGTCACACCGAGGCGGACCGGCAGCACCTTCCAAACCGGGCGGCCCTCGGGGATGTCGTAGACGGCGTTGGAGGTACGGATGAACGCCGCGACATAACCGGAGGCCGACCACACGGCCAGGACCAGACCGACAATCGCCATCACCGAGCCGATCCCGGCGTTGTCCTGCAGTTGCTGCACCGCATTCGTGATCACATCGCGTGCGGAGCCGGGCGCGAGCCGGCCGATGTTGTCCAGCACGGCGTCCGTCGCCGACCTGCCGACGATGCCGAGCAGCGAGATCAGGACCAGCAGCGCCGGGAACAGCGCCAGAATCGCGTAGTAGGTCAGGGCCGCCGCCCGGTCGGTGAGCCCGTCCTTCTTGAACTCGGTCACCGTCCGGCGCAGCACCGCCCACCAGGACTTCCTCGGCAACTCCGTCGGGGCGTCCGGCGCCTGGCGCTCCACCTCCGGCGCAGGACCGTACTCTTCCGCATCCTGAGCCTGGTCCTTATGTCCGCGTTTCAGTAACCGTGTCATAGGCGCACGAGTACCCGAGCCCCACGAAGCAGACATCGCCCGGGTTTCAGTGCCCGTGGCCGTCCGAACCGTGCTTCTCCGCGGTCGGCTCCGCCGTCGTCGGTTCCGCCGCTGCCGACGTGCCGCCCGCGTGGACCGTGAAGGCCGCCGTGCGGACCTTGCCCTCGTGCTTGAAGTCGAGGAACAGGCGGTACGCGCCCTTGCTGGGGGCCGTTGCCGTGAAGGACACCTCCGGACCGGGCTTCGTCCTGCCGTCGCCGGGCTCGCCGTTGGGGTGGACGTGCAGGTAGGCGAGGTCTCCTGAGCGGAGGGCGACCAGGTGGCCGTATGCACCGAGGTAGGGCTGGAGGTTGCGCACGGACTTGCCGTCCTTGGTGACGTTCAGCTTCAGTTCGCTGCCCGCGCCGGGGCGGAGCTCGCCGTTGAGGGTGACCTTGTAGCCGTCGACGATCGCGGTGGGGGCGGCCTTAGGAAGTTCCGCCGGCTTGTACGGGCCCGACACCGCGAGGTCGGAGCCGAGGGTCAGACCCTCCGCGGCACCCGTGGGCTTGAAGTCGGCGAAGACGCGGTAGCCTCCCGCCTTCGGCAGTTCGACCGGGATCGACCAGGTGCCGTCGGCTGCACGGGTGGGGTGGAGGTGGCGATAGACCGTGAGGTCGCGTGAGGCGACGATGAGGTGCAGTTCCTTCTCGTGCTCGCGCTGGTACGCGGTCACGTTCCGCCCCGTACTGTCCTTGACGATGGCGAAGCTCAGCTCGGTGGCCGCGCCGGCCTCGATGTGCGAGGTCTTCAGGTCGAGCGTGTAGCCGCCCTCGGAGGTCTGCAGCCCGCCGGGCAGTTCCGCCGCGTGCCCGCCGACCGCCTCCGTGCCTTCGCCGTGGCCGCCACCTCCGTCCTTCTCTTTGTCCGCCGCGTGGCCGCCGTGCTGCGCGGCCTCGGTGGTCTTGTCGTCGGACACAACGGGGTCGATGACGTTGCCCACCCCGTAGGCCGTGCCGAAGGTCGCGGCGAGCGCGGCGGCGAAGGTCGTGAGCTTCAGTGCGGTGTGCATGACGTGTTCCCTTCCCAAGGGCCGCCGCTCGGGGGCGACCGACACCTCCCAACATACCCCCAGGGGGTACTCAGTCAAGTCGAATCAGCTCTTGAATCAAATACGGGATGGGGGTATACATGGAGGCGCAGAGTTCATACCCCTAGGGGGTATGAACGAGTATCACCGCCCATCACGCTGCGAGGAGCGCACATGGCCACCACCACACCTGGCGCCGCCGAGGTCGAACTCGCCATCGGCGGCATGACCTGCGCCTCGTGCGCGGCCCGGATCGAGAAGAAGCTCAACCGCATGGAGGGCGTCGAGGCGACCGTCAACTACGCCACCGAGAAGGCCAAGGTCGCGTACCGGGACGACGACGTCTCCGTCCAGGACCTGATCTCCACGGTCGAGGCCACTGGTTACACCGCCCACGAGCCCGCGCCCGTACGCCCCGAACCCTCAACCGGCGGCGAGGAGGGGCCCGGCTCCGGTGCGTACGACGAACTGCGGCCGCTCCGCGAACGACTGATCACCGCCGTCACCCTCGCCGTGCCGGTCGTCGCGATGGCGATGATCCCGGCTCTCCAGTTCGAGTACTGGCAGTGGCTGTCCCTCACGCTGGCGGCGCCCGTCGTCACGTATGCCGCCTGGCCCTTCCACCGCGCCGCCTGGACCAACGCCCGGCACGGTGCGGCCACCATGGACACGCTGATCTCGGTCGGTACGTCGGCCGCGTTCCTGTGGTCGGTGTGGGCCCTCTTCTTCGGTACGGCCGGCACTCCCGGCATGACACACCCCTTCGAGCTGACCATCGCCCGCAGTGACGGCGCCGGGAACATCTACCTCGAAGCCGCCGCCGGAGTCACCGCCTTCATCCTCGCGGGCCGCTACTTCGAGGCCCGGTCCAAGCGGAAGGCGGGCGCGGCTCTCAAGGCGCTGCTGGAGCTCGGCGCGAAGGAGGTGACGGTCCTGCGTGCCGACGGTCGCGAACTGACCGTTCCCACCGCCGAGTTGAAGGTCGGCGACCGCTTCCTGGTTCGCCCCGGCGAGAAGATCGCCACCGACGGCGTCGTCATCCAGGGGGCCTCCGCCGTGGACGCGTCCATGCTGACCGGCGAGTCCGCACCGGTCGAGGTCGAGGCCGGCGAAGGCGTCACCGGTGCCACGCTCAACGTCGGCGGACGGCTCGTCGTCGAGGCCTCCCGCGTCGGCTCCGACACCCAACTCGCCCGTATGGCCAAGCTGGTGGAGGACGCGCAGAACGGCAAGGCCGCCGCCCAGCGGCTCGCCGACCGGATCTCCGCGGTCTTCGTACCGGTCGTGATCGGCCTCGCCCTTGCCACCCTCGGCTTCTGGCTCGGCAACGGCTTCGGGCTGACCGCCGCCTTCACCGCCGCGGTCGCCGTCCTGATCATCGCCTGCCCGTGCGCCCTGGGGCTCGCGACACCGACCGCGCTGATGGTCGGCACGGGGCGCGGCGCGCAGCTCGGCATCCTGATCAAGGGCCCCGAGGTGCTGGAGAACACGCGGAAGGTCGACACGATCGTCCTCGACAAGACCGGCACGGTGACCACCGGCCGGATGACCCTGCTGGCCGTGCACACCGCCGACGGCACCCCCGAGGACGAAGTCCTGCGGCTGGCCGGTGCGTTGGAGCACTCCTCGGAGCACCCGATCGCGAAGGCCGTGGCCGCGGGCGCCGCGCAGAAGGTCGGCGAGCTGCCCACCCCTGAGGACTTCGCGAACGTCGCGGGCCTCGGCGTCCAGGGCATCGTCGAGGGGCACGCGGTTCTGGTCGGCCGGGAGAAGCTGCTAGCCGAGTGGGAGATCTACCTGCCCCTGGAACTGGAGCGCGCGAAAGCCGAGGCCGAGGCGGCCGGACGTACGGCGATCGCGGTCGCCTGGGACGGCGAGGCCCGTGCGGTTCTCGAGGTGGCCGACGCCGTCAAGGAGACCAGTCCCGAGGCGATCACCCGGCTGCGGGCGCTCGGCCTGACCCCGATTCTGCTGACCGGGGACAACGAGGCGGTCGCACGGTCGGTCGCCGCCGAGGTCGGTATCGACGAGGTCATCGCCGAGGTCCTCCCCCAGGACAAGGTGGACGTGATCAAGCGCCTTCAGGCGGAAGGCCGTTCGGTGGCGATGGTCGGCGACGGCGTCAACGACGCGGCCGCGCTGGCACAGGCGGACCTGGGTCTGGCCATGGGTACGGGCACGGACGCGGCGATCGAGGCCGGCGACCTCACTCTCGTACGGGGCGATCTGCGCGCCGCGGCCGACGCGATCCGCCTCTCGCGCCGGACCCTCGGCACCATCAGGTCCAACCTGTTCTGGGCCTTCGCCTACAACATCGCCGCCCTCCCCCTCGCGGCGGCCGGCCTGCTCAACCCGATGATCGCGGGAGCGGCGATGGCCTTCTCCTCGGTCTTCGTGGTCGGCAACAGCCTGCGGCTGCGGGGGTTCCAGGCGGCGAACTGAGGCAGATACGGCTCGCCCTAAACCGCTATCAGCAGAAGCATCGCCGCCATGGTGCCAGACCAAGCTGACCGCGGCGACCAGCACGGCGAGCACCGCAATGGACCAGGTCAAGGCCATGATTCCCATCGATACCTCCCATCGACCGACTGCGGCACCTACTGGTGCCCTTAGTACGTGACGGGGAAGCAGGCCGTTCAAGTCCTTGACAACACCCATACCCCCTAGGGGTATGATGGGTGCGTCGGGAAGAAGCAGAAGCGAAGAGTCAGGCAGCCACTCAGCGAGAGGAGCAGAGTCATGGTGCAGGACATTTACGAGGTCAAGGGCATGACGTGCGACCACTGCGTCAAGGCCGTCTCGTCCGAGGTCGGCGCGCTCGACGGCGTCACGGGCGTGGAGGTCGACCTGGAGACCGGCCGGGTAACGGTGTCCAGCGGCGACCGCCTGGCATACGACGCGGTCGCCGAGGCCGTGGACGAGGCCGGCTACGACCTGATAGGCCGCCGCGAGCAGTAGGCCCTGTCGTCAGGTCCTCGTCCGACGACAGGCCCTGGCTCGCGGCCATGCGCAGCAGCCCGGAACGGTCCCGCCCGTGTACTTCGCGTACGGGCGGGACCGTCTTTGTTGCCACCGGCCTTCAAGCCACCGTCCTCGAAGCTGCCGCCGTCCTTGAAGCTGCCGCCGGCCCTGGAACTACCGGGCCGGGACGCCGTCGGACGCCGCGCTCGGAGCAGGATCTCCCGGCAGCGATGCCCGGACCGGGGCATGAAGCGCGTCAGTCGTGGGCGACGACGGCGACGGGTGCGGTGGCGTGGTGCAGCACCGCGTGGGTGACGGCACCGATGTGGGCGCCGAAGGGGTTGCGGCGCACGCGCCGGCCGACAACGACCAGGGAGGCGTCACGAGAGGCGTCGATCAGGAGGCCGGCGGCACTGCCGGGGCGGGACACCTCGACGACCTCGACGTCCGGGTACTTCTGCCTCCAGGCACGCAACGCCTCGGTGAGTACGGCAGCCCTCTCGCGGGCGAACTCCTCGTGGGGCTCGAATCCGGATCCCATG
Source organism: Streptomyces vastus (assembly GCF_039532825.1). Classification (NCBI taxonomy): domain Bacteria; kingdom Bacillati; phylum Actinomycetota; class Actinomycetes; order Kitasatosporales; family Streptomycetaceae; genus Streptomyces; species Streptomyces vastus. Next base: position 59,065 of record NZ_BAAASJ010000118.1, on the reverse strand, counting down.
GTGTAGACGGAATAGGGCGACTGGTTCCAGCCCTGGAGGACGTGCAACTCGGTGTCGCGGAGCCGTGCCTCCTCAAAGGCGAAGGCGACCACCGCCTCGTCGGGGCTGCCTGCGGCGAGGCCGAGGACGACGGGCCGGAACGCGGTGGCGCCGGACGGGACGCCGGCGGGATCCATGGCGTGTTCGTCGGCAGACTGTTCACCTGCGCGCACGAGGACCACGGGCACCTCGGTCCGGGCGACCACGCCCTGGCCGACGGATCCGACCAGGAAGCCACCGAGTCCGCTCAGTGCGCGGGAGCCGATGACCAGCAGTTCCGCATCACGGGCGGCTTCCGCGAGTACGTCGCCGCGCGTGCCGGCACGTTGCTCGGTGCTCACCTCGACTCCGGGGTGACGCAGTCTCAGGCCCTCGGCGGCCTCGCGGGGAATCCGCTCGGCCCAGTGCTGGTGGGTCTCGGCTCCGAGGAGCGATGCCTGGGCCATGCGCTCCGGCACCGGCTGCCACACGTGAACCAGCTTGACCGGCAGGTCGCGCAGCTTCGCCTCGCGGGCCGCCCACTCAGCGGCGGCCAGGCTCTCGGCGGAGCCGTCGAGTCCTACGGTGATCGTGCGGGCCATGGTGTCCTCCTCTTGTGCCGGGCGATGCGGTTTCAGCGTCTCGTTCAGCGGGTTTCCGGGGCAGGGGCCACTGGTCCCGGGCACGGTCCGACCGGCCCCATCGCGGACCGGTGCGGCGGGCCCGCCGCACCGGTGGTGTTCAGCGCAGCCATCCGTTGCCGCGGACGAACGGCAGCCGGGCCCGCGTCCAGCCGGCCGGGTCACCTCCGGTCACCTTCTTGAGCCTCGCCAGCCGGCGAAGTTGTGGTGTCTGACAGGGTCGGTTCTCGTGCTTCACGTCGGCCGGGTGGCTGAACCGTGCCTGTTCGGCCCGCCAGACGTGCTCGGTCAGCAGCACGGTCGAGGCGGTGGCGAGGCAGATCGCCCACTGGGCCGGGCTGAGGGAGACGGTGTCGAAGACTCCCTGGGCTACGTGCACCTGTACGGCGACGACCTGGAGGGCCAGGACGGCGGCCAGGCAGATCCAGAGGGTGCGGTTGTGCAGCTGGTGGCGTCCCAGGACGGGGCCGTCCTCGTTGCGCGCGGCCAGGGCGTTGCAGAGCTGGAAGAGGACGAACGTGCTGAAGGCCATGGTGGCGGCTGTCGCGGTGTCGGTGAGGTGGCGGGCGCCGCGGCGCGTTCCATGTGGTCCAGGCGTGCAGCGCCACCAGCGGTGCTTTCCGCAGCTCGGCCTCGGCGAAGGCGAACTCCACCGCCCGCTCTCCCGCGGCCGAGCCGTCGACGCCCAGCACGACCGGCCCGTCCGCACTCGGCTGTTCGCGGACCACCAGTACCGGACACCGGCTGTGCGCCGCCAGATGAACCGCCGTCGACCCGACCAGCAGATCAACGAACCCTCCCATGCCCGGGACCCCACCACCACCAGCTCGGCCGCACGTGACTGTGACTCCAGAACCGTCAAGGGCTCGCCGGTCACGACCGCGTGGCTGACATCGACCTCCGGCGCCGTCGCCCGGGCACGTTCGACCGCCTCGGCCACCAGACGGTCGGCCCTCTTCTGGAGCCCGCCCTCGGGCGGCCCAGCGGAAACGGGCCCAAGGACACATGCATGGCCGGCCAGATGAACGCGTACACCACGCGCAGCCCCGTTCCACGCGCCTGCGCCTCCCGTGCCGCCGCCTCCACCGCGGCGAGACCCGCCGCCGACCCGTCCACACCCACGACCACCAGACCACTCATCGTGCCTCCTACGTCCAGACGCCTTGCTCTCTCCTCCCAGCCCACCCCGGAAACACCCTCGTTGTCATGGGGCCTAGTGGCCACCAGGACGGGCCGGACTGTCCCCTGTTCGGTCCGGCGTCGGCCGCGCCGCGCTTTGTCGAGCATTTTCGGCGTGGCGAACGCCTAAGGGCCCCCGGGCGGCGCAGCGGTCGCCGACATGCTCGAAACACGACCTGAGGCAACACAGCGTGTGTCCACAGAACACTGCTACGGCAGACCGGCAGGCCCGGGCCGGTCGCTCTCGTCCGGCCATACGCCCACATGCTCCGCCTCCGCCGTCAGGCGGACCCGGCCGCGCAGGCCGTAGCGTTCCACGTAGTCGCGGGGCAGTTGGAGACGGCCCGTGCGATCGAGGACCGTGTACTCCTCCGCGTCCGTGCCGTCGGGCGTGCGGAGGGTCTCCGTCGACGTACGGCCGTCGCGGATGCGGACCGTGCGGCGGACCTGGCCGGAGACGAGCGGGTCGTGGGTGACGACGAGGACGGTGGCACCGAACTCCTCGTTGGCGCGGCGCAGCGTGGCGAACACCTCCTCGCCGCTCGCCGTGTCGAGCTCGCCCGTGGGTTCGTCGGCGAGCAGCACGCGCGGCGCGTTGGCCGTGGCGACCGCGATGGCGACGCGCTGCTGTTCGCCGCCGGAGAGTTCGGCGGGTCGGCGGTCGCGGCAGTGGGCGACGCCGAGTACGCCGAGGAGTTCGGCGGCGCGCGCGGCCCCTTTGCCGCGCGGCACGCGCGCGTACTTCATCGGCAGTGCGACATTCTCCAGGGCGGTCAGATACGGCAGCAGGTTGCGTCCCGTCTGCTGCCATACGAAGCCGACGGTGTGCCTGCGGTAGCCGAGCCGTTCGCGGCGCCCCATGGCGAGCAGATCGTGTCCGGCGACCCTGGCCCGGCCCGCTGTGGGCAGGTCGAGCCCGGAGAGGATGGACAGCAGCGTCGACTTGCCGGATCCGGAGGCGCCGACGAGCGCCATGCACTCGCCCTCCTCAACCACGAGGTCGAGGCCCTGGAGCGCCTGCACCTCGACCTCGTCGGTGCGGTAGACGCGGACCAGGTTGTCGCAGACGACGAGCCCGTCGTCCGCGCGCGGACGCTGGGCTTCACGGGCCCGCTCCTCCAGTTTGCGCAAGTCGTTCCCGTGAGGTTCGGTCACCGTTCCTCCGTGAGGCGCAGGACGGCGCCGAGTCCGCGGCGCCGTCCGATCCAGGTCTCCACCGCCACCGCCACGATCACCAGCAGACCGAGGCCGGCGCCCAGGGCGGCGGTCAGCAGCAGGTCGGGGCGTGGCGTGGGGGCGGCGGGTCCGCCCGTGAACTCCCGCAGTTCCAGGGCCGGTCCGAGCAGTGCGGGCAGTGTCAGGCCGAGCGCGGTGCCGCCCGCCACGGCAGCCAGCACCATCGGCAGCAGTTGGAGCAGGTGCAGCGCCGAGGTGGCACGGTGGCCGAGGCCCAGCGTGCGCAGGTAGGAGGCGGTGCGGCCGCGGGCCGGGGCGGACAGCATCAGTTCGAGTACGAGGGCCAGCAGGGCGAGGAGTACGGCGAGCCCGGTGCTCGCGGTGTGCGCGGCCGTCAGGACGTCGACCATGCCGTCCGCGTCGGCCTCGGCCTCCTCCTCGGCGCGGATGCGCAGCTCGCCGACGGCGGTGTCGGAGGCTGCGTGCGGCACGAGGGCCCGCAGGTCCGCCACGTCCAGCCGTGGGCCGTACAGCAGCAGGGCGCTCTCCTCGAAGTCGCTTCCGGGGAAGTCCTTCAGGTCGCGGTTGTCGGCGAGGAGCAGTTGGTCGCGGGGTGCCGTCGTGGCGCGGACGGGGCCGATCGCCGGGTCGCGGAGTACGTCGTCGGGTAGAGCACCGACGACGCGCAGGCCGATCTTCCTGCCGTGCGAGGTGATGGTGAGCAGGTCGCCGGCGCCGGCTCCGGTGGCCAGGACGCGGATGTCCCGGCCGCGTCCCGGTGCGGTGAGTCCGGCGTCGTCGAGCGCACGGCCCGCGGCCGAACCGGGCGCCAGCGCCCGGAGTTTCGCGCTGTCGACGCCGATGAGGCTCGCGATGCCGTACCGCTCGCCGCTGGTACCGCTCGTCGGGTCGACGCGCAGTTGCCGCACGCTGACGGTGTCGCGCACTCCGCGCACCCGGGTCAGGCGTTCGGCGACGTCGGGGTTGCGGCCCGCGCCGCGGAAGGAGGCGTCGGCGCCGACCTGCCAGGCGGCGGCCTCGCGGCGCCCTTCCGTCAGCGTCCCGGCCACCAGCCCGCCGAACACCGCTCCGGCCAGCGTCACCACCAGGACGAGCAGCGCGAGCGCCCGGGCCGGCGCCTCCTTCGCGGCCCGCGAGAGCGCGATGAGGGCCACCACGCCACGCCGCCGCGCGGACCAGCGCGCCAACAGCCGTACGGGCAGCGGATAACAGCGCACCAGTACGGCGACGGTGGCGAGCCCCAGCAGCGCGGGCACCGCGGCGAGCAGCGGGTCGGGCCCGGCGTCGCCCGCCGTGCCGCGGGTCCGCAGCGCGAACACGCCGGCCGCGGCGAGCAGCAGGACCAGTGCCTCGGCGACGACCCGGCGTCCCTCCCCCACTCTCGACTTCGCTCGAGCGGGGGGACCCCCACCGTGCCGGTTCGGCTCATGCCGGGTGCGGGTGGTGCGGTCGCGCAGGGCGTGCCAGGTGAGCGCGGGGAACAGCAGCCAGACGAGTACGGCGACGAGCACTCCGTAGTCGTACGCGGGTGAAGGGCCCGGCAGCGCCCGCGCGACGGCGAGTCCGGCTACGAGCCCGAGCAGTGCGGCGGGCGCGGTCTGTGCCGCACGTGCCAGTGCGAGGCCCGTCGCGGAGGCTCCGCGGGCGATCTGCAGCCGGTGGGCGTCGAGGCGTCGGCGTACCGCGAGCAGCGCCGTGACGGCGGCGGTGAGCAGTCCGGTGACGAGGAGGGACCCCAGCGCGAAGGAGATCACGGTGCTGCCCTGCCGCCACTGCGTGCCGAACTCCGTGATCACGTCGGGAAGTTGGGTGCTGTCCTGCAGGGTGGAGGCGGCGTGCTGGCCGAGCTGGCAGAAGTTGCCGCCGTAGTCGGCGATGTCGCCGCAGAAGACGGTCCGTGCGTCGTCCGGGTAGCGCGCGAGCAGCCGCTGGAGTTCGCGCTGTCCCTGCTCGTCGGCGAACCGCGTGGCGGTGTCCGCGTCGAGGTCGAGGCGCAGGCCCCAGTTGACGGTGAGCGGGGCGCCCGCCTGCGACTGGAGGGTGGTGACGGTGCGCGGGGCGACGAGGGCGCGGGCCTCCCAGTCGAGTCCGGAGATGCCGCGCGGGGGATGCTGCGAGGGCCGCACCAGCTGGGGCTGCTCGCGCCACAACCGGTCGCGATGCGTGGTGAAGAACCCGACGACGACGGCGGTGGCGTGGACGTGCTTCAACGAACCGGGCTGGACAGGGAGTTGCTGCCCGAGCCGCAGCTTCAGCGCATCGCGCGTGAGGGTGGAGACGGCGATCTCCACGGCCTTGCTGTCCGGATCGGGCGGCCGTCCCTCGGCGTAGGCGGCACGGCGCGGCGCGTCGGAGGCGTACACCAGCCCCAGTCCCACGTCTCCAGCGCCCGTGGCGGTGCGGACGAGCGGCAGCTCGACACGGGTCGAGTCATGCACGAGGCCGCCGTCGAGGCCATCGGGAGCCGCGTGCTCGATCACGTCCGTGACGGGACCCAGATCGTCACCCAGATCATTCGCGGGGAGGTCCTCCCCCACACTCTCCACCGGGTCGAACCGCGCGCTCAACTGAACGCCCGGCTCCGCCCGTTGCTCCTGTTCCAGCCGCGAGACAAGCGCCCGCCCGGCAAGCCGGTCGAGCAGCCCGGGCCCCGCGGCGGCGACACCGGTGAGCACCGCCACGAGCACGACGAGGCAGACCAGCAGGGGCAGTTCGGCCCGCATCTCGCGCAGGGAGACGGAAAGGTCCGGCCGCGTCGGGCGCCTCATATGCACTCCCCCGCGTGCGGCAGCTCGCCAAGAGGCGGGCCAGCAGGGGCAGTTCCGGCCACACCTCGACGCAAGCCGACGGGACTCAGCGGCAAGGCAACGCGCCTCATCGGTCCTCCCCGTCCCGCGACACCTCGCCAAGAGGCAGCCCAACAGGGGCAGTTCGGCCCACACCCCGGCCCAAGCCGAACACGGCCCGGCAGCCACACGGACGCCTCATCGGCCCTCCGCCCGCCCGCAACACCTCGCCCAGAGGCAGACACAGGGGCAGTTCGCACCGCGCCCCTGGTGCAAGCCGCCGGGGCCGGGCGGACACGCGATGTGCCGCATCGGCCCTTCCCCGCCCGCAACAACTCGCCAAGAGGCTGACCGGCAAGGGCAGTTGGGCCCGCAACCCGGCCCAAGCCGACAGCGCCCGGCAGCCACACGACGCGCCTCACCGGTCCTCCCCCGCCCGCAACACCCGCGCCAGATCAACCCGCCCCAGGAACCGCGCCGCCACAGTCACCACGCCGCAGATCACCAACGTCGTCGCCGCTGCCGTGAGCACCACCCGCCCCCACGGCACCTCGGTCAGCAATCCGGGATAGACCGGCCGGCCGGTGTCGTCGACCGTGACCACCGGCATGATCAGCGCGGCGAGCAAGGTGCCCAGCACCGTGCCGAGTACCGCCGCCACGCCGGCCAGAGCCAACTGTTCGGTCCACAGGTACCCGGCGAGCTGGCGGCGTCGTACCCCGAGGGCCCGCAGCAATGCGAACTCCCGGGCCCTGGCCCGCGCCGAGAGCGCCGTGTGCAGGGTGAAGCCGACGACGGCGAAGGCCGGAGCGAGGACGAGGCACAGGGTGAGCGCCCCGCGTGCGCCCTGCCGCAGCGGGTCGGCGGCCAGCCGGGCCCGGGTCCCCGGCACGTCGACGGCCGTGCCGAGCCGGGGGTCGGCCCGAACCGCGCGCAACGCGGCGCCCGCGTCCCCGCGCTCGGCGGCCACCCACCAGGCGGTGTCGGCGCCGGGCAGCGCACCGCCGAGTACGAACTGAGCCGCCATGGCACGGGAGTCGGCGAGCAACCGGGGTCCGTCGCGCTCGGCGCCCGGCACGGCATCGATCTCCCCGACGACCTTGATACGGGCAAGGCCGCCGCCCGCCCGCTGCAACCTGACCGTGTCCCCGACGCGGACCACACCGGAGTCCAGCAACGTCCGGTCGGCGAGCGCGGGCGCGGCAGGCCGCCCCTTGGCGCGGTCGGTGCCGAGCCTGACGCTCCATGTCGGGTACTTGAGCTCGGTATTGGGGCCGCGCAGCACCGCGTCCAGGAGGGTGCCGGGAGCAGGGCGATCGGAGCACAGTACGGGCCCCGGAGCACTACCAGGCCTCTTCGAGGGCTCGGCCGCGGGACAGCCGGCGACCCGCCGGTCCGGGGCATCGGGGCGCACATCGCGCCAGGCAGCGGGCCGCGCGAGACCGGGCACGCGGTCGACGCTGAGGCGATAGGTGCGCCGTACGCTCTCGCCGGTCATGCTCAGGCCGAGTTGAACGATGCGTACGCCATCCCCCTGGGCCGGAACCTTCAGCCGTACGGTACGAGCCGCGCCGTCCGTGTCCTCGAGCGCGACCTCGCTCGCGTGGGCGAGGCCGTCCGCGTCCACGAAGTGCACGGTGAGCCGCACAGGCACAGGGGTTCCGGGTCCACCAGCCAACAGCCGTACGTGCAGCGGGAGTTCGCGCGGAGAACCGTCGAGCGGCAGCCCGTACGCGGGGATGTTCCGGCCGAGCGGGGCGACGAGCTCGGACACCGGCCGGTCGCTGAGGTCGGGCCGCAGGGCGGGGGCGGGACCGCGCGTGGTGTCGATGCCGGTAACGGTGACCCAGCTCTGGCCGAGGTAGCCGTCGGTGTCGACGACGGGGGTGACGGCGCGGGCGCCGGGCAGTGCCGCGTACGCCGTGCGCCGCTCGGCGGGCGCGAGCCGCCCGCCGGGGTCGATCCGCAGGTCGGAACCGACCCGGAAGACCGCCTGGTCGTGATCGCCGCGGTCCAGGATCGCGAGCGCGGTGCTGCTGAGCGCGGCGACGGCCAGGGCGAGCGTCACCAGCAGCGCGGGCCCGGCGTGCCGCGCGGCACGCCGCGCGATCTGCCAGCCGCCGAGAGGCAGCACGAGCCCGGTGCCGCGCCGCGCCAGGGGCTCGGTGACCCGCGCGAGCACCGGGAGCGCCCGCAGGACGAGCAGCGCCGCGGCGGTGGTCATCGCGACGGGCGCGAGCACGAGTACGGGGTCGACGCCACCGCCCGTGACCGGCGAACGATACTGCCGCAGCTGCAGCCAGCCGAGCACGGCGACAGCCGCGAGCCCCAGATCGGCGCCCAGCCGCTGCGCCCCCGCGAACCGCCCCAGGCGCAGCCTCAGCCTCCGCACCGCATGCCGGTCCCGTACGGTCCGCACGGTCGGCAGCAGCAGCGCGGCACCGTGCACCGCGACGGCGAGCAGCGCGGCAGCCCAGCCCGCGGTCAGCGTCGCCGATGCGGGTACGTCGCCCGGGATCAGCCCGGCGCCGTCGAGCAGCCGCAACAGCGGACCGCCGAGGAACGGCGCGGCCAGCCCCGCGGGCACGGCCACGGCCGCCCACTGCACGGCCGTCGCCAGGGCCAGCCGCGAGGTTCCGGCCCCGCGCGAGACCAGCAGCGCGAGTTCGGGGCGGCGGTGCTCGGCGAGCTGGCGCGCGGTGAGTACGAGGGACGCGGCGGCCAGGGCGGCGAGCAGGGTCGCCGGGATGTAGAGGCCGGCCCGTGCCACGGCGATGGGGGCCGTCAGGTCGTCGAGCGCATCGTCAAGGGTGGACTTGGCAACAAGCTCGGTCGTGGGCTTCGTACCGCGGAACACGGAGAGCGTCACGTCGCTGCCGCCGAACCGTCCGGCCCGCCGCTCCAACGGCCCGATGTCGCCGAGCCGCAGCCCGCCTGTGTCCGGAATGCCCAGCCAGAGGACGCCCGCGTCCCGGGCCAGACCGGGCGTCGCCGTCAGCGCCTCGCGCTCCACCAGCGCAATGGAGTCGGACGTACCGAAGGTGGTGGTGCTCAGGTTCGCCCAGACGGCTGGGCTGCGGCCGTCCGCCCGGTACAGCCCGGCCACCCGCATCCGCACCTGCGGCCCTTCATCCGACTGCACCCGCAGCTCGTCACCGGGCCGCACCGCGAGCTCCACCGCGAACACATCGCTGAGCGCGGTCTCGACGACTCCTCCCGCGCCGGCCGCGCTCGGCCAGCGGCCCGCCACCAGCCGGGCATGCCGCCGCGTCTCCTGAAGAGCCACCACAGACAAGCTGGCATCGTCCCGCCGACGGCCGCCCGCCTCCGTCACGCTCAGCTCGGAGGACCGGACAGCCGGGACCCGTAACGCGGACCAGGTGTGATGCGGCACGCCACCGAAAGCACGGCCGACAGCGGCCCGTACGAGACCGTCCAGCTCCCCCACACCACCCGACGGGTATGCCCCGGAGACATCGACCACGGCCTCGGGATCACCGGCGAGCCGCCGCTGCACCCCGCCCTCGACAGCCTTCTCGGAGAGCGCCGCGAGCGCCGCCAGCACGGTGGCGGCAAGCAGCACGGCAAGCCCCGCGGCGCCCAGCACCAGCCCGTGATACCCGGTCCCCCGCACCGCGGCAGGCATACGTCTCCCGCTCAACTGCCCGGTCTCCCCCCGTAGTCCGGCACAGTATGGGTCGGTACGTTCGAGACCCGCAACGGTGTGGAAGCGGACGGGCACAGTGCATTTGGCACGAGGCGGAACCGGAGGAATCTGCTTCCGCCCCGCCCCGTTCTGCGCTCAGCTCTGCGCCTCGCTGATGTTCACCATCCACTGGATGCCGAACCGGTCCGTACACATACCGAATACGTCGCCCCACATCTGCTTGTCCAGCGGCACCGACACCGAGCCACCGGCCGACAGCTTCTCCCAGTACCCACGCAGCTCGGCGTCGTCTTCGCCGGTCAGAGCCACCGAGAAGTTGTTGCCCGGCTTGTACTCCTCCCCCGGAGCGCCGTCGGCGCCCATCAGGGTAAGGCCGCTCGGGGTCTCCAGCATGCCGTGCATGATCTTGTCGGCGAGGGGCGTGTCCCCCTGCCCGAACTCGGCGTAAGTGTTCACCGACAACGTGCCGCCGAACACCTCCTTGTAGAACTCCAACGCCTGCCGGGCGTCACCGTCGAAGCTGAGATACGGATTGAGCCGCGTGGCCATCAAAACCTCCCTGATCGGGGAAATCGGTCAGATGCGCGCAGACTAGCGCGGGGCACTGACAACGGCCTGCCGACTGCGACCGTCTTGATCGGGGGACGCTGAAGTGCGGCCGGTGTGGCTTGACCGCTCCTCCTACGTGACCGGCACGGTCCTACGGGTCGACGGCGGCGCGCGGGCCTGAGCCGGGGATGCCTTCATCCCTGTTCACAGCCTCTCGTTGATGGCCGCCATGAGGACGGTCGCCTCGTAGCGGACCGATCGGGCGCGCACAGCGACAGCGGCCACCCGTCGTGCGCCGGGAGGGCGGAGCGCGTGACATGAGCGGCGCGCCGCCTTGCCACCGACCGCTCCACCGTCAAGGCCTTCGTGGATTGGCACGACGAGTGGCGGATCGAGGACCACGACTGACTGACACTCAGCGGCCTCGTTCACGAAGAGCAGCAGTTCTGCCGAGGCGGCGTCCGCGGCCGGCTCTTGGTTCAGTCCTGGGCGAGGCTCGCCCGGGCGTCGCCAGAGGGCTTCGGCGTCGTCGCCGAGCCTGCGCACCGCGATGACGTCCGCGCCGATCGCCGGACGGCGGTGTCGGTCAGTTCCTTCACCTTGTCGGCAGGTACGGCTGGACGTGGACCGGGGAGACCAGGGCGTTCTGGTCTCCGGGTTATCTTGCTCGGGCAAAGGGCCGTCGCGTCAGCCCAACAGGGCGTCGCGGGCAAGGAGTTGAATATGGACTTACCGGACTCGCAGGACGCGGCCAAGAGGCTGCGGGCGATCAGCGACGAGCTGTCGGACCGTTTCTATGAGCGGGCTGACGTGGTGCGGACGCTGGTCGTGACCCTGTTGGCCGGGCAGCACTCGTTGGTGCTCGGCCCGCCCGGAACGGCGAAGTCCGAGATGGCCCGGGAGCTCACGAGCAGGGTCGAGGGGGCGTCGTACTGGGAGATCCTCCTGTCGAAGTTCACCGCGCCGACGAGGATGTTCGGTCCCATCGACGTCGCCGCGCTGGCCCGGGGCGAGTACCGCCAGGTGTACGAAGGCCGTGCCACGACCGCGCATGTCGCGTTCATCGACGAGATCTTCAAGTGCTCCACGGCGGCGCTGAACGAGACGCTGGGCTACCTCAACGAGCGGATCTACCACCCCGAGAACGGCGGCGAGCCGATCCGCTGCCCCCTGATCGGGGCCATCACGGCGAGCAACGAACTGCCCGGCGGAGAGGATACGGCCGCCATCTACGACCGGCTGCTGGTGCGGATCGAGGTCGGGTACCTGGCAGACCCCTCGAACTTCGCCGCGCTGGTCCGCTCCGCCGTCAGCCGCCCGGCGGCACCGACACGGACCACCATCGATTTGGCCGCCTTGCAGCACGCCGTGACCGAAGCCGTCCCGGCCGTGGACGTCCCCGAGGGAATCGTGGATGCGGTGTGCACGCTGCGGGCCGCCCTGCGCCGCAAGGAACTCGTAGCCTCCGACCGCCGCTGGCGGCAGACGGTGGGCCTGCTCCAGGCGTCCGCGTACCTCGACGGCCGCCCGGCGGTCGCCGAGACCGACCTGTCGGTGCTGACTCACGTGCTGTGGGACTCCCCCGCCGAGCGCCCGACCGTCGAGCGCGAGGTGCTGCATCTGGTCAACCCCGACGCCAAGGAGGTGCTCGACCTGGCCGACGCCATCGATGAGCTGGAGGCCCAGCTCGACGCCATGGCAGGGCAGTCCCGCGAGGCGCTGAGCGAGTGGGTCATCAAGAAGGCCCACAACCAGCTCGCCATGGCGGGGAAGCGGCTGGAGAAGCTGGGCGAGGAGGCAGCGGGCGCCGGCCGCTCCACCGCCGCCATCGACCGAGTCACCGGCCGCCAGCGCGCCGTCCGCGCCCGCGTCCTCACCGAGGCCCTCGGCATGGACGCGAGCATGGTGCAGGCCCAGCTCTGAACACCGGGGGGATCAGGCCCATGGGCAAGACGGGCAGGACACCGAGCACGCTCAACGAGCTGGCGAGCCGGGCCGGGAAGTGGCTGGGCCTGTCCGCCGCCGCTCCCGAGCGGCACACCGCGGCCGTGGTCGCGGACCGGTTCGAACAGATCACATGGCGCGACACCTACGAGCAGTCGGCCGGACTGCGCGAGCTGGCGCAGGAGCTGAACGAGCGCTACGACCACACCACCTGCACCACCGACCTCCTGACCGACGCGTTCCTGGCCGCCTACAAGGTCAGGCCACGGTTGCGCGAGCGCGCGCAGATGGACCCCTCCCGGCTCGTCAACCACCAGGTCATCACCTCACTGGTGGAGTCATGGGAGTTCGCCGAGCTGCGCCGAGAGACGGCCGGCGACCCCTATGCCGCCGCCATGGCCGTACTCGCCCAGGCTGCCGCGCTGCGCCGGATGCTGGAGAGCTCCCGGGATGCCCGGGAAAAGGCCGACCAGGCGAAGGAGGCCCAGCAGGACGCCGAACGCGCGGCGACCGCCGTGGGCGAGGCACTCCAGCAGGCCGCCGACGAGGCTGACGAGGAGGGCACCGTGCCGGCGTCGGCGGCCGACGCCGTACAACGGGCGATCGAAGCCGCCGAGGCGGCCGAGACCACTGCGCGGCAGGCCGCTCAGAACGCCGCGCAGGCCCTCGCGGCGGCAGTCGCCGGCATCCGTGCCGCCGCGCGGACCGCGGTGGCGAAGGCCGCCGAGGCCGTACGCGAGGAGGCGGCGCTGATGCGGGCATGGGGTGTAGGCCCCGGCGAGCTGGAGCGGATGCCGTTCGACCAGCGCGCCCGGCTCGCCGAGCGGCTGCGCACCAGCCGTCTCGCACAGTGGGCCGAACTGATCGGCCGCTTCCGGCAGATGGCCGACGGTGAACGCGCCCGCAAGGTGGAGAACGCCGCCGGGGAGCTGATCGGCGTCACGCTCGGCAACGACCTCTCCCGCGTCATCCCCTCCGAGCTGGCGGGCCTCGGCTTGCCTGAGCTGCGTGCGGTGTTCGCCGCGCGCTACGCCGCCGGGGAGCTGATGCTCTACGACAGCCAGGGCGAGCAGACCACCGGCCGGGGCGCCATCATCGCGTGCGTCGACACCTCGCACTCCATGTACGCGGAAGGGCCCGGCGGCATCACCCGGGAAGCTTGGGCCAAGGCGTGCGCCCTCGCGCTGCTGGACCAGGCCCGCCACGCGGGGCGTGACTTCGTCGGCATCCTGTTCGCCGCCGCCGACAAGCTCCAGGTCTTCCGCTTCCCCGCCGACCAGCCGACCGGCACCGCCCAGATCCTCGACTTCGCGGAGACCTTCCTCGGCGGCGGCACCAGCTACCAGAGGCCGCTGACAGCAGCCCGCGATCTGCTGGAGGAGGAGTTCAACGACGCCGCCCGCACGCGCGGCGACATCGTGATGCTCACCGACGACGAATGCGACGTCACCGAGGAATGGACGCGCGGCTGGAACGACGCCAAACACCTGCTGGGCTTCCGCGTCTTCGGCGTGGCCATCGGCACCCTGCCCGCCGCCGAAGCCGGCTCGGTCCTGGACGCCCTGTGCGACAACCTCCGCTCCATCGATGACCTCACCGACGTCCACGCCGCCGCAGACCTCTTCCGCGTGATCTGACCTCGCCTGCTCCCCGCGCCCCCGACACGCCCCACGTGGCGACGCTCCCCAGTCGACGAGTACGCCCAGTTCGAAGACGACCGCAGCCCGTCCGAGATCGGTTCAGTCAAGGTCGCCTATGTCGAGCGGGTTACTTTGCCCAACTGACGTACCCGGTAAGTCGATTGCCTCCCGGCGGCGTACGCCGCAGCGTCACCGCCGGGATGCGCGGGTTTCAGCCTCAGGCCCTCGGCGCGGAGCTCACGAACCCCACGAACTGTGACCATCCCTCACGCCCGACGGCGAAGTGAGGCTGCGCCACATCCTTGGAGTCCCGTACGTGGATGGCCTGTTCGGTGACAGCGACCTCAATGCAGCTGTCGCCCTGGCTGCCGCTGTAGGTGGACTTGAACCAGGCGAGTTCCGTCGTGCTCATAGCTCTCCTCGCAGTCGCTCCAACAGGCCCCGCGAGTCTTTGGGGTTGAGGGCCTGCGAGCGCAGTGTGTCATAGCGCTGCTGGAGGAGACTCACCTCTCTCACGTCGGCGATCAGGCGCCCGTTCTGCTGCCCTTCGGAGTACGCGAACCGCCGCCCCTCCGGTGTCTCCAGCAGTTGCACGGGGCCATCCAGACACGTATGCAATCCGCCGTCCAGCGGCACGATTTGAAGCGTCACGTTGCGCGGAGCACTGTGCTCCAGCACGTGGTCCAACATGCCCCGCATCTGCTCCGCGTCCCCGAACCGACGCCGAAAGAGATGCTCCTCGACGATGAAGCTGAAGGGGACGGTCGGCCGCTCGTACAGCATCCTCTGCCGATCCGTCCTCACCGCGAGCAGAGCCTCCAGCCGCTCGTCCGAGACCACCGGAATCGTGCCCTCGAACACCGCCCGCGCATACCCCTCCGACTGCAACAGCCCCGGCACCAGCCTGCACTCATACGTACACAAGCTGACAGCCAACTTCTCCAGCCGAGCCCACCGCCGGAACCAAGCCGCCAGCCCCGCCTCCCCCCGCGTCAGGAATCTCGCCGACTTCCGCAACGCACCCGTGTTGCCCAGCGCCTCCTCCGCCCGCTCCACGAACGACTCGTCCGGCATCCGCCGCCCCAACTCCACGGATTCCACGGTGTGTTTGGAGAACCGGACCAGCCCCCCGAACTCGACCCGGCTGAACCCGGCATGCTCGCGCAGGGCCTGGACGACGGCTCCGAAGGTCCGCAGACTGTCGGAGGGGTCGGGCTCCCGCTCCCAGTCGGCGTCGCCCGTCGCTTCGGCGTTGTCGGTGGTCATACGCGGCTACCTCCAGGTGCGTTCGTGCGATGCCCCGCGATCGACGCACCCAGAGTGACGGAAAGATCTACGTACCGTCCACCGAATGTGCCCGTACGCTGACGCAGCGTACGGGGCGTGTCACTGGCAAACACCCCCTCCCGGCCGCCACGGTGGCCGCATGAACGCGACCGCACCTCAACTGACCTCCTCCGTACGCACGTTCGCGCAGCGCCTGTCCTCCACCCGCCGTGGAGCCCGCCTCGCCCGGCTGCTCGCCGCCGAAGAACTCCGCACCTGGCCCGCATCACCGACTGTCACCGAACGCGCCGAGCAGATCATCGCCGAGCTCGCCGCCAACGCCGCACTGCATGGTCGCGTACAGGGCCGGGACTTCAAGCTCACACTCACGCTCGACGAAGCGACGGGAGTCGTACGCATCGAGGCCACCGACACCCGCGGCGAGAAGCTGCCCGCGCTCCCCCAGGAACCACAGCCGGACGACGAGTCCGGCCGCGGCCTCCTCCTGATCGCCGCACTGGCCGACCGCTGGGGCACGGAGCCGTACCCGCCCAGCGGCAAGATTGTCTGGGCGGAAGTCTCAGAAGCCATCCGCTTTCCGAACGTGATCGGTTGGTTCGGCTGTGGTGGGCATGAACTCCGCTGTGCGGCGGGAGAGATGGGCGTGGTTGGTCCGCTCGGGTCGCTTGTGGAGGTGGCTGGTGCCGTCGGTGCTCGGTCTGCTGGAGGCTCGGGAGAAGAAGGTCCGGGAGGAGGTGGCGCGGTTGCGGGCTGCGCTCGGCGAGGCGGAAGCTGCGCTTCAGCGGCTGGTGGATGCCCGTGTGACGGTGACTGAGGTGCTGGCCGAGCCGTCTTGCGTGGTCGCGGAACCGCGGAGCGCGGTGGCGGGATCGGTGGTGCCGCACCGGGCCGAGGGCAGGGAGGCGTCGGTGCTGGCGCCGGACTACGAGCGCATTGTGTCGGTGCTGGAGTCGGAAGCGGGCCGGGAGGGCGTGCGCTGCCAGCAGCTGGCCGTGGCTCTTGGGCTGGAGGCGGTCCCGGCGAAGGTCGAGGGGCTGCGGTCGAAGGCGAAACGTCTGGTGGAGCGGGGATGGGCCCGTCAGGTGCGGCCCGGGGTGTTCACCGCGCTCGCGGCGCCGGCCGGCTGAAGGTGCCTGGGCGGCGTCCGGCCAGGCGCCTGCTCATGAGCATGGTCATCGGCCACAGAGCTTGTTCACGTTCGTGTCACCCACGGGCAGCGAGACGGGAACGGGGTCGCCGCCGACGGAGGAGACCGCAACTCGGAGACACTGCTCAACATGGTTACATTATCCCTCTCAATGGACTCGACCTGCACTCTAATTTCTTTTATCTCTACGCATAAGCTATATTGATCAAGTCGATGAGACACCACTTTGACAGGTGTCTTCTCCCGACCGATGCTGGTACTCCTGACCGACAGGAGGCACCATGCACGAGCACGACGAGTACCTGTACTTTCTTCGCCGCGCCTTCGACGGCATGCTCGGCGCCCTGGAAGAACTGGGTGATGACCTCGCCAACACCGCGCCGCACCTGCCCGGCGCCAACTCCCCGTACGCCATCGCGTACCACTGCGTTGCCGTGGCCGACTACTGGCTGGGCCACGTGATCGCGGGGCGCCGCGTCGACCGCGACCGTCCCTCCGAGTTCACGGCGAAGGGGGACGTGCCCCGTCTGCGGACGCAGGTCGACGCGCTCTTCGCCCGCCTGCAAGCAGACCTCTGCGAGGCGCTGCCATCACAACCGCCGCGCAACACACCCCCTGCCGACTTCGAGGGGCCGGACCGTCCCCTGAGCGTGCGGGGCGTCCGGCTTCACGTACTGGAGGAACTGGCCCAGCATCACGGGCAGGTGCAGATCACCCGCGATCTGCTGCAGGCGGGG
This sequence comes from Streptomyces vastus, assembly GCF_039532825.1. NCBI lineage: Bacteria > Bacillati > Actinomycetota > Actinomycetes > Kitasatosporales > Streptomycetaceae > Streptomyces > Streptomyces vastus. Next base: position 42,273 of record NZ_BAAASJ010000118.1, on the reverse strand, counting down.
GTCCCGGCATGAGGCCCGCACCGGCCCGGGGGATACCCGGCTTCGACCACCTCGACCTCGACCGGCTGCGCGGTCGCGGCAGCGTGAAATGGCACCGTCCGGAGCGAGACGTCCTGCCGGCGTGGGTGGCCGACATGGACTTCCCCACCCCGCCGCCGGTGGTGGCCGCGCTACACGAAGCCGTCGACCGCCATGATCTCGGTTACCCGGACTGGCCGGACGGCAGTCCGCTGCGCTCTGCCTTCGCCAAGCGGATGGCCGAGCGCCACGGATGGGCCGCGTCGGCCCACCGCGTGCGCGAGCAGACCGACCTCATCCAGTGTCTGCAACTCGTCCTTCACCTCGCGACGTCGGACGGGGACGCGGTGGCGGTGCAAATTCCCAACTACCCACCGTTCCTGTCGACGTTGCGGACGATGAGCCGGCGGATCGTGCCCATCCCGATGAAGGACACCGACGACGGCTGGCGGATGGACTTCGCCGCCCTGGACACCGCGGTGAAGCGGTCCGGCTGCAAGACAATCGTCCTGGTCAACCCCCACAACCCCACCGGCCGGGTGCTGACGCCCGACGAACTCGGCGAGATCGCGGCCATCGCGCGACGACACGATCTGCTCGTCATCAGCGACGAGATCCACGCCGAGCTGACCTACACGGCCCATCGGCACATCCCCTTCGCGAGCCTGTCCGACGACGCCGCGCGCCGCACCGTGACCGTGACCTCCGCGACCAAGGCGTTCAACCTGGCGGCCATCCGCTGCGCCGTCACGCACTACGGCCCAGACCGCCTCCTCGCGCTGCGGGACGCACAACCGCCCGACCTGTACGGCACCGTCTCACCCCTCGGTGTCATCGCCACCCTGGCCGCGTGGGAACACGGCGACGCCTGGCAGCGCGATCTCCTGACCGTGCTGGACCGCAATCGTCGGCGCATCCGCGACGTGGTACGCGACCGGCTCCCGCTGATCCGCCACCACCTGCCCGAGGCCACGTACCTGGCATGGCTGGACACCCGGCCGCTCGGCCTGGACGAACCGCCGGTGGAGAAAGTGCTCAGGGACGGCCGGGTCCTGCTCGACGGCGGCGCGCCCTTCGGTCCGGACACCGAGGGGTTCGTGCGGCTGAACTTCGCCACCTCGCAGCAGGTGCTCGACGAGATCCTGGGCCGGGTCGTCGACGCACTGGGCGGGCAGGAGGGGTGACGCCGGTGCCGGACGCCACCTGGCACCATGGCCGTGTGAATGATTTCGTCTTCGTCAGCGGGCGGCTCTCCCTGGACCTCGCGGGCACGCTGCTCTGGCGACGAAGCCGACGCACCGAACTGCTGCGTTCCCCCGACGACCTGCGACGCTGGATCCACCAGGCCGGACTGCTCGACGCGCCCGGCCTTCTGGACGCACGCGCCCTGTCGAGAATGTGCCGTCTCAGGGAAGCGGTGTACGCGCTGGTTGGCGCATGGCCCCTGACACCGCCCGCGGACAGCGAGGTGCGGGAAGCCCTCGCCGAGGTGAACGAGACGGCCCGGCTGCCGCTGCCGAGGCTCCAACTCGACGAGGACGGTCGCCTGACACGTACCGGGGGCATCGACGAGGTGCTCGGCGCGGTGGCACGGGACGCAGTGGACCTTCTGGGCGGCACCGACTTCACTCGCGTGCGGGAATGCCTCAACGAGGACTGCACCCGGCTGTTCGTGGACCTGTCGCGGTCCTCCAACCGCCGCTGGTGCGGCATGACCGAGTGCGGGAACCGACACAAGGTGGCCAACTACCGCAAGCGGCGGCAGGGGACAGCACGCTGACCGCCTCCGAGCATCGTCTGCCGCCCGGCAGGAGCCCCTGCCGTACCGAGAGTGCAGGTCCTGGGTGGCCACCCGGCGCAGGTAGACGGCGGCCAGGGCACGGTACTGATCACCCGACCTCGGATTCCACTGGACTCATCCATGACGCTCATGATCAAGGTGGTCCACCAACGCCCCCGACTGCGCTTCCTGCGTGATGATGAACGACCAGGCCGTGCGGTGTGTCCACCGCCGTCCGGCCAGGCGCCTGCTCATGAGCATGGACATCGACCACAGCACCATGGCCTCGTGCATGGCAGGCAGCGTCTCGACATCGCGCACCAGGCGGCGCGAGCGCATCAGCCAGCTCAGCGTTCTCTCCACCACCCATCTGCGCGGGAGCACCACGAAGCCGGTGGTGTCGTCGGAGCGTTTGACGATGACAAGGGCGGCAGGGCACGCTCGTCGAGCACGGCTCGTAGGACTTGCGGCTCATGCGTCGGCGTACGCTTCAGCGCTTCCTGGAGTGGGCGTGCGGGTGCGGAATGTGGTGCGGTTCATGGAGGTACCAGTAGCGGCCGACCAGGGCGCCGCCGAAGACGACGAACCCGACTCCGACCAGCCAGGACGTCACGATCAGGACCGTGCCGACTTCACCGTACGAGACCGCGTTGCTCACGATGAGCGGGGAGAAGACCAGGGAGGAGAACACACGCAGGCCGCCAAGCCCCACCATCGTGGCGATGGCGCCCGGCAGGAGGGCGCGCCAGGAGATCCGGCCGCCCAGCAGGAAGCGCTGCCCCCACCAGAAGAAGAGCCAGCCGAGCAGCGAGGACAGTCCGATGCGGGCCCATGTGCCCAGGGCTCCCGGCCCCAGGATGTTCCCGCTTTGCGCTACGGCGAAGAGGTAGGCCGTCAGCGCGGCGAGCCACGCCACGCGTCGCCATACGGTGTGCCAGCGTCCGGCCGCCAGGTCCCACACTTTTTCGTAACCGGTCTGGACACTGCCCGCGAACGGCACGCCGAAGAGCGCGAGCAGCACCACACTCAGGACGCTGGTCGTGCTCAGGACCTTGCGGGGCGTGGCGAAGAGATCCTGCACGGCGTCTGCGGGACGCCCGGACAACCCCATGCCGTCCACGACCCACTGGGCAAAGCCGCGCTCTTGGATCGGGGCGGTCGCCGCGACCACGATCAGCAGCGGGGCGATCGTCACCAGCCCCAGGGCCGCGAAGCCCATGGCCCGGTGCAGCAGCTCCACTTCCTTGCCGCGCTGCCATACGCGCGTACTCCTGATGTGGATGAAGCGGCCCAGTTCCCTCCTCCGGTGCCCGCGGCCTCGGAGGTGGCTGATGCCTGCGCTCACCGGGTCGGCCGCGTCCGAGGGGACCCGAGAATCAGTCGCCCCGGAAGAATCCGGAGCACCGGGCGAGCCGACTGGCTCAGACCGGCTCGACGATCCGACGGGTTCCCCGGATTCCCCGGGTTCCCCGGGTCCGACAGGCTGGTCATGCCCGCCGCCCCGCTCCTCGCCGAAAGGGCCCCGACAGGCCAGGCGCATTGGTGGCACGACCCCGTGGCGCATGCGTGGTCACCTCGTCCTGTTCCCGTGCACCGGCGTGTGACTCGTCCCCGCGCCGCGCGCGCCGCAGCAGCGCGAGTGGCTGCTTCCAGCGTGCCCCGCCCGCTCCCGATCTGCGACCGGCTCAGCGTCCTCGGTACGCGTTCCGGGGAAAATGAAGTGGCTCGAGCCCGTTCCTGGGGGAGGCGGGCGCGTGTCAGGGCCGTGCCGCACCGGCTGCACCGGCTGCACCGTCGGCACCGTCGGCACCGTCGGCACCGGCCATGTCGACCAGTTCGCAAAGTGCGCCCGCGAGCGCATCGAGGCCGGTGCCTGCCGGACCGCCCGGCTCCGACATGTACACGTTCCGCCGGATCTCGATCATCAAGGCGCTGACCCTTGGGTCGTTCCCGTAGTACTTCAGCGGGACGTACGTCCCGCTGAAGGGACTGTTGACTGCCGTGCCGCCTAAGCCCGCGAACGCCCTCTCGGCGTGGGCCAGCAGATCGGCCGGGGTGTGGAAGGCGTCCCGGCCCAGGCAGACGGGCGGCCGGGGGTCTTCACCGTGGAGCTCGTAGGGCAGGCGCTCGGTCGGGTAGGAGTGGACGTCAATGATCACGGCTCGTCCGACGGCGTCCAGTCGCTCGGTCACGGCGTCCGTCATGGCGGCGGCGTACGGGTGGAAGTACCGATCTATGAGCGGCTGTCCGTCGTGGTCGGCGGGCCGTAGCTCCTCCCGGTGGGTGGTCCGCGTGTAGACCGCGCCCATGCCCACGGCCAGCATCTCCTCCCGCTCGTCCGGGAACCGTTCGGGGTCGACGACCAGCCGCGACAACTGGTTGACGAACCGCCATGGCTCCGTGGCGGCACGAGAGGCGGCCTCCGCCGCGATCCGAGCGGTGTGCGAGTCGGTGATGTGGTCCAGCTCCCGCTCCAGCTCTCGATCGGCGAGCAGGATCCCGGCCCGTACGTCGGCAGGTATCGCCCGCGAGGAGTGCGGCACGTGCAGGATCACCGGAGAGTCCGGTGCGCCCGGCATGAGCTGGTAGGAGGCCGGCACGTCGTTCATTCGTTGTCGAAGTAGGACTCGAGTGTGCCGCGACGCCGGATGTCGAGTGTCGCGCAGTGGAATGAGCCGCCGAACGGCGCGTAGTGCCGCAGGTCGCAGGGGATCGGCTCGAACCCCCACCTCTCGAGCGCGCGCAGCATGTCGGTGTGGTGCCGCTCCGCGATCACATGTTTCTCGTCGATCATGAGTACGTTCATGCTGAGCCACTTGCCGCACATCGAGGTGATCCTGAGCAAGGGGTCGTAGATCGGACTGGGCTCGGGGGCGATCAGGATGTCCCACGATTTCAGCACGTGGGGCAGGTGGTCGACGTCGATGTATTCCGGATTGACCAGTACCTTGCCCGGCGCGAGCAGGACGAACGTGGTGTCGATGTGCATGGGCGTGCGGCAGCGGCTCTCGTTCTCGTGGATGCGGTAACCGGGTCCGAGATGGCGGCGCAACCACTCGATACCCATCCGGTTGGTGACGTTGCTCCGCGTGACGAACAGGTCGCGTCCCGCGCGCACGCAATCCGCCGCGTCGAAGACGGGCTCGAACTCGGTCAGGATGTGGCGCACCGGTTCGCCTGCTTTGGGGACGGAGAAGTCCGCGTCGAACAGTTCGTCGGTGAGCTGCGGCTTGGGTGCGGCCGTCCAGCGTGCGCCGCGCCGGAAGTAGTCCTTGAGGATCGCGCGATAGGAATGGGTCTCGAAATACCGGCACGGCCATGCCATCGGGGTCTCGATGATCTCGTCGCCGATCACGAGCATGCTGTCCCGCGGGCAGGTGTTGCAGAAACCGCGCGACGACCAGTCGGGGGTGCCGAAGCGTCGCCTGTGGTCGACCGCGTCCGGGCGCCTGACCGTGACGCCGAGGGACCGCAGGAGAGCGATGAACTGATCGAGTTCCTGCTGCGCCCGCTCGGTCAGCACGCGCGGATACCTGAAGCCGGCGGCGAGCCCCTGCAACTGCGCCGCCCACGGTGGCATGTTGCAGGCCACGACCGGGTGGTGGGAGGGGATCGTCGCGCCCTCGAGACGCCCGACGATGACCTCCTCCAGCGGGTCCCACTCGTTGTGCGAGTTGACCGGCGGAACGAGAGCCTCCGCAGCATTGTCAGCCGTGGACGATGGCGCCGGCATCGATACTCAACCGCCTCCGAGCGCGGAAATGGTCATCCGATCTCTTGCCCAACACATTGTTCAAGGTGGCGTGGCGTGGCTGTCCGCGTCAACAAGCGGAACCGGTCAGGCCGAACCACGTCCGGACGGGGCCCGCCCGTAAAAGATCAGTCATGACGGCCTTACTCCTTCAAGCATCAGCTCGAATGGAACGAGTGCCCCCGTCGGCGCCATTCATCCGCCAGCAGTTCGTACGAGCGGACCCGGTCCGCATGGTCGTGGGTGATCGTCGTGATGAGCAACTCGTTGGCCTCCGTGGCCTCCTGGAGCTGTTCCAGTTGATCGGCAACCCGGCCCGGGGAGCCGACGAACTGCGTGTCGAGGCGGTCCTGGACCAGGGCCCGGTCCTCGTCCGTCCACGCGTGGGCGCGCGCCTCCTCCGGCGTCGGGAACTCGACGACGCCCTCCAGGGGGCGGTAGGTGCCCGCCAGCAGGGCGAGGATGTCGTCGATCTGCTCGGCGTAGTCCTGCGCGGGCTGCCGACCGGAGAGCCTCCTGATGGTCACACCTTTGCCCTCCGACGTCACCGCTCCCGCCGACAAGGGGCGGAACCCCAACACCCCCGATGACCTGCCGCGAATCGTGCCGCGCCGGCACATCGGCCGCTGGCTGACAGCCGTCGCCGCGCTGTTGGTCTTCGCGATGGCCGTCAACTCCGTCGTCCGCAACGACGCCTTCCAATGGGCCGTGGTGGGCCGGTACTTCACCACCGCCGCCGTAGTCGACGGGCTGCTGCGTGCACCGCGGTGTAACGGCTCGATCAGGGCTTCGACCGCCGGCACCAGGCCAGGGTCGCTTGCATCCGCCGCCGGGGCGGCGCACCCGTCCCTGTACCGTCGCATCGCCTGCGAGCTCGTCCACCGCGACCGTTCAGGCGGTTCTCGTCCTTCACCTCGTCACAGGGCGCGCCCGCTCGCATTGATGCGCTTGTCGCATGGACAGATCTCGGTTTGATGCTGGACACCGTTCCGTCCGTGCTCCGAAACTCTCGCATAACACCTCGGCCTGCCCTCGCACAGCCCCCGCCCACCGCCGCCGAGGGCCGTCCCCGAGAAAGCGAGCGCCGCCATGCCGGCAGCCCTGGGCTTCGCTCCGATCGCCGCCTCCACCTTCCGACTTCGGCGTCGCCTGGGCTCTGGTGGCCTCTTGCCTGCGCGGCCGCCGGGCGCGCAACCGTCTCGGCGCGCTGTCCCCGCGGGGTTCTGCCACCGACGTGCGCAAGGGCGAGGTCGAGTGGAACGACCGTGAACCAGTCGCTTCGACGACTGCCACGACTGCCGCGGCAGCCGAGCCGCCCGCTCCGTAGCCCGAGCCGGGCGACCGGATCCACACGCAGAGGCACCTGGTCCGGGTGCCCCGCCGACCGAGAAGAGGACGCATGAGATGGATCACCAGACGTACGGTGCTCGCTGTCACCGCAGGTGCCGTCGCAGCGCCGGCGGTGAGCACGGCAACTCCCGCGGCCGCCGACACCACGACAGCCGCAACTGAAGGACGACAAGCGGCCTCCGGACTCAATCCGGTGCTGCGAACGGACCTCGTCACGCGGGTGACGCCGAGGAACAACTGGCTGGTGACAGCCGTCGCCCTCCAGTACTCGCATCGCATCGACTTACGCGGCGGGGTGATCCCGCCCTCGGCCTTCCAGGTGAAGGCCACTGTGGGCGGGCAAACAGCGGCTCGCACGGTGACCCGGGTCTACTCCAACGCCACCGCCGAAGTGGACGGCCGATCTCACCCCGGGCGGCCGGGGGACCGCCTGATCATCGAACTCGACCCGAACGACTCCAACGCGCGGGCCGCCGGCGCCGATCCCCTTCCGCTCGACCGCGCGTACGCCGTCAGACAGGTGGAGGACGTGCGCACCCCAGGAGGTCAACTCGTACTCAAGGCGGGTCCGTTCGCGAGCCGGAACGACGGCGTCATCAATCCCGTGGTCGACGACTTCGCCGCCGGTTCCTTCACCGACTCCGCAGGTTTCGAACTGGACTTCCGGCTGTACCAGCCCGAGGGATTCGTACGGAACCCGCAGACGCGCAAGCGGTACCCGCTCGTCGTCACCCTGCACGGCGGTGGCGAAGTCGCGGACAACAACATGACCCAGCTCACTTCCAACCGGATCGCGGTCACGTTCGCCAAACCGGAACGACAGCGCCGCAACCCCGCGTTCGTCCTCTCTCCGCAGATCCCCCTGCCCCGTCCCATGGACGGACCCGACGGCACCGACTGGACCGACGCCAAGGTCCAGGCCGCGCTGACCGAACTCATCGACACCTTCGTGAACGAGCACGCCCGCAACGTGGACACAGCCCGGCTCTATCTCGTCGGCCTGTCCTCGGGTGGGCGCGGTATCTACAGCCTGCTGGCGAAGCGACCCGACGTGTTCGCGGCAGCCCTGCCCACGGCCGGCTGGGGCGACCCGGCCGCCATGGAAAGGGTCACGCACATCCCGATCTGGGCCGACCACTCCGTCGACGACCCGGTCGTCCCCTACCGGGAGGGCCGGTTCGGCAATCCCGGCACCTGGACACTGATGAGCGCGCTGGAGACCGCCGGTGCACGGGTCACCCGTGGGGAGTGGGCCAACGATCTGCCGAAGGCACAGTTCGAGGCCCGTTCCCGGGCGCTCCTGCGGCAGGCCCGGGCCACGCGCAGTCACGTCCTGTTCACGAGCTACACGCCCGGAACGACACCGGTGAACCCACACCTGTCATGGGCCCAGACGTACGAGAACGACGTGGTCATCGACTGGCTCTTCGAACAGTCCCGGTAGCCGGCCACACCTCGCTATCCGGTTCCCGCGCTCTCACCGCTTCCCGGAGGTAAGTCAATGCGTCCATCCAGTTGTTCAACCGACACGAATGCGCCGTTACAGACCCGCTCCCGTGCCATGACGGCACTGATCGCACTGGTAACCACCATCGGCTTGGCGCTGACTCTGCTGACAGCCGCCGCCCCGCCGGCGGCCGCCGCCGACTTGCTGTCCCAGGGCAAGCCCGCGACCTCCTCGTCCACCGAGAACGCATCCACCTCCGCGTCAGCGGCAGTGGACGGCAACACCGGGACGCGCTGGTCGAGCACGTTCAGTGATCCGCAGTGGCTCAGAGTGGATCTTGGCGCCACCGCCACCATCAGCCAAGTGGTGCTGCGCTGGGAGGCCGCGTACGCCCGCGCGTTCCAGATCCAGACCTCCGACAACGGCACCGCCTGGACCACCATCTACTCGACCACGACAGGCACCGGCGGCGTACAGACCCTCGACGTGAACGGCAGCGGCCGGTACGTCCGCGTCCACGGCACCCAGCGCGGCACCGCCTACGGCTACTCGCTGTGGGAGTTCCAGGTGTACGGCTCCGGTGACGGCACCCCTCCGGGCAACGGGATTCCGGACCCGACGACCGCTTCCCTCGAGGCCGCCAACGGGCCGCTGACCACCGCCACTTACACCGTTCCCAACCCAAGCGGGTACGGCTCCGGCTCGGTCACGTACCCGACGACCAGGGGCTCGTACCCGGGCGTCGTACTGATGCCCGGCTATCAGGGCACACAGCAGAACCTGCAGTGGCTCGCACCCCGCCTCGCCTCATGGGGCTTCGTCGTCATCAACGTCGGAACCAACACACTCACCGACGATCCCGAATCGCGCGGCCGCCAGATCACCGCTGCCGGCACCCAGCTACTAGCGCTCGGCAACGCCACCGGCAACCCGATATCGGGGAAGGTCAACGGCACGCTGGGCGCGGCCGGTCACTCGATGGGCGGCGGTGGCGTCATGGCGGCCCTCCGGGACGACTCGCGCTTCCGGGCGGGCGTGCCCACGGCCCCGTACTACGTGAACGGGAACTTCTCCACAGTCACCGAGCCCACTTTCTTCATGACCTGTCAAAGCGACGCTGTCGCAGGCGGCAACAGCTACGCGGTGCCCTGGTACAACTCCATGTCCCAGGCCGAGAAGCTGTACATCGAGGTTCCAGGCGACCATCTGTGTCCGATGACGGGCTACGGCAACAAGGCCAAGCAGGGCAAGTGGATCGTGTCGTTCTTCAGCCTCTGGCTGCGTGCCGACACCCGCTTCAGCCAGTTCCTGTGCGGTCCCGCCCGCGAAGCCGACAAGAACAACACCTCCCTGGTCACGCGCTGGATGGACACCTGCCAGTTCTGACCGGCGAAGGCCGGTGCCCGCCCGGGAGGCTTCCGGGCGGGTACCGCGCTCAGCCGCGAGCCGAGTCGTCGGCGCTCCGTTCACCGGACGTGGCGCGCGACGCCGGACGCCTTCGCCATCAGCCACTCCAGCGGGCCGCGTGAGACGTACCGGGACCAGAGGGTCGCGAACACCATGACCGCCATGATGAAGCCGAGCAGTACGTACGGCGGCGATCCTGGCAGTTCCTCAATGCCAAGGAGCTGGATGCCGACGATGTGCAGGACATAGGCCGTCAGCGACATGGAGCCGACCGCGACGACCGGCCCGGCCAGGCGGCCCAGGCGGGGGAAGGTGTCCATGGCGGCAAGGCAGGCGGTCACGACGGCGATCGCCACGCCTGTGTTGCCGACGATCGACAGGGTCGTCTCGCTGTGCGGGGAGGCCGCCAGCAGCCAGTGAGGATTGGTATCGAGCGGGAAACCGGCGGTGTCGGACCACCACGCGCTCGCCGGGTCACCGCCCTGCCCGGTTGAGCCGATCGCGGAGATCGCGCCGGGCACGAGATGGATAGCCAGCCAGGAGCCGCCGTAGCCGATGACCGCGAGCGCGACACCCGTCAGCGCGAGGCGTACACGCACGGCGGTGGCGGCAAGGTCGAGGCGGGCGACGGCCATGCCGGCGATGACGAACGGGATCCACGTCAGGGCCGGGTAGCTTTGCGGCTGGCGGAAATCGAGGAGGCCAGGGAGCACGAGCGGGCCCTGCACGCCCAGGCCGTGCTCGCCCGCGAACGCGCCCAGCTGGCCCGCGAGATGCACGACGTGGTCTCCCACCAGGTCAGCCTGATCGCCGTACGGGCCGGAGCCCTGCAGGTCGCCGCCAAGAACGCGGACGCCAAAGAGGCCGCCCGCACGATCCGTTCGCTGAGCGTCACCACACTCGACGAACTGCGCACCATGGTCACGCTGCTGCGCGCCTCCGGCGGTCGCGCCACCGAGCTGACTCCTCAGCCCACCCTGGCCGACCTGCACAAACTCGTGGAATCAAGCGGTACCCAGGCGCAGTTGACAGGTGAGCTTCCGCCCACGGTGGGCACACCCGCCCAACGGGCCCTCTACCGCACGGTCCAGGAAGCGCTGACCAACGTCCGCAAGCACGCCCCCGGCGCCACAGCCCGCATCGAGCTGTGGCAGGACGCCAGCGACGTCGGAGTGACCGTCACCAACACCCCGCCCACGCGCCCCTCCCTGTCCCTCCCCGGTTCCCAGCAGGGTCTGGCCGGCCTGCGGGAACGGGCCGACATCCTGCACGGCACCCTGGAGGCAGGCCCGACCGCGGAGGGCGGCTACCGGGTGCGGCTGCGGATTCCCCTCAGCACGGACTGAGACCGACCAGGCCGGTCCTCAGCCCGTGCGTGGATTGCGCTGAGGCTTCGATCGCTTCGGTCGCCCCCGCGCGCGTCAGGCCAGGCCGAACCGCTCGGCGTGCACCTGCCGGTGGGGAACCTTCAGCGTGCGCAGGGTGCTGAGCACCGTCGATGTCATCGCGGGCGGACCACAGACGTAAACGTCGCGTTCGGTTATGTCGGGAATCAGGGCGAGGAGGCTGTCGGGCTCGAACGGCGGGCTCGTCTCCCCCGTGCGGCCGGCGAGCAGGTGCAGCCGCCCGCCGCGGTCCGCGACCAGAGTTCGTACCTCGTCGACCAGCACGGCGTCGTCCTCGCTGCGCACCCGGTAGAGCACGACGACGTCACCGGCCGGTTCCTCCTCCACCAGGGCTCGAACCGGCGTGATTCCCACTCCTCCGGCGATCAGCAGCGCGCCGGGCCGCGTTCGATGCAACGAGGTGAACGCCCCGTACGGCCCCTCGACGAACGCGCGGCTTCCGACCGGGACTTGCCGCAGACCGGCACTGGTGCTGCCCACCGCCTTGGCGGTCAGGCGCAATGTGCGGCCGTCGGGTGCCGCCGACAGCGAGAACGGATTGGCCAGCCACCAGTGGTTGTGCCCGGGGAACCGCCAGATGCAGAACTGGCCCGCTCTGGCCGGCAGCCTGTCGAGGTGGCGGCCGGTGACGTGCACCGACACCACGTCGTCCGACTCCGGCACCACCGCCGTAACCTCGAATCGGTGATAGGCGTTGCGCCACACAGGCATGACGATCCGGCCCGTGACCAGGGCGCCGAACGCGAACAGCCACAGGGCCCACCAGTAGAGCATCGCGGGCGCGGAGGAGCTGAAGGTCGTGGTCTCCTGCAACTGGTGGACGAATGCCAGCCCCAACGCCAGGTACAGCAGCAGGTGCACGCCGTGCCAGGTCTCGTACCGCAGCCGCCGCCTCACCTGTCTGGCGGAGACCGCGGCGACCACGACGACGATCGCCGCGGCCAGCATCCCGAGCAGGGAGGCCGGCACTCCGGCCAGCGCGAAGAACGTCTTCGTCATCGACGCGTCATCGAGCGTCGCGTAGCCCAGCACCACCAGCACGGCGTGGGTGAGGAGGGTCCACAGCAGGGTGAAGCCGACCCACCGGTGCCACACCGTCAACCGGTCCATGCCGATACGGCGGTCGAGCCACGGCAGCCGGGCCACCAGCAGCAGCTGGAACAGCATCAGCACGGCGGCGTGCAGGCCGAAGAACTTGGCGACCGTGAGCACCCCGTTCTTGCCGGTCCCGGCGGTGAGGAACAAGGCCTCGACGATCACCAAGTTGCAGATGACAAACGTCCACAGCGCCCAGCGCGCCGCAACGACCGGAGGTATGGTGCCTGGCCGCACCTGTGTATTCGTCGCCTCCACCGCTTCCCCTTACTTATGTCCATGTGACGCGTTCGCGCCCGCCACCCGCGAGGTCGCGAGGACCCGAGCGTCCTGATCCGATACGGCCCCGGTCGGGGCAGGAAATGGGAACTTGGCGCAACCAGGGCTCTATTGGGCCTCGGCCGTTCTTGTTCCGCGATCGGCACGCTGGTCGAGCGGACCATACCGTGCCTTACAGGCTTGTACTGCGAACATCTGGCATCTGATAACTCCCGACCCGGCCGCTGTCGCCGCGTACGCTGAGTGATTAAGGTGTTAACCACAAGCCGTCATGGGGCTGTTGGGAACAACAGGCACTGTTGAGGAACACATGAGAAGCTCGCGTGTCTGGCAACGCCCCACGCTCGGTGCCGTGGCCGCACGGGCCGGGGTTTCCACGGCCACGGTGTCGAACGCGCTCAACGGCACCGGCCGGCTGTCCGAGGCGACCAGGCAGCGCGTGCTCGCCGCGGCACGCGAACTCGGTTACGCCCCGGTCAGCACGGCCCGTGCCCTGGCTCGCGGTGGCACCGGAGTGCTCGGTCTGACCATGACCGCATACGGCGACCTTCCCGTCCCGTACACCGAGATCCCGTACTACGCACAGCTGGCGCTGGGCGCCATCTCCGCAGCGCATGAGCGCGGTTACCTGCTCATGGTGATGCCGAGTTCGTTGACGCCGTGGATGTGGCTCAACACGCCGATGGACGGCGTCATCCACGTCGATCCGCGCGCCGACGACCCGGTGCGTTCCCTCCTGCGGAAGCGTGGCATCCCCATGGTCTGCGACGGCCGGCCGCCCCAGCCGCACTGGGGCGACGTGTGGGTGGACATCGACTACGACGCGGGCCTGCGCCTCCTGCTCGACCACCTCACAAAGGCCGGCGCCCGGCGGATCGCACTCTCCCAGCCGCTGCACGACAACGAGTACCCGCACCTGATCGGACGCGCCTACGCCTCCTGGTGCGCCGAGCACGACATGCCCGCCCTCGTCGAGGAGTACGCCTCGCTGCCCGACTACTTCACGGCTGAACGGGACGCGGTCGGCCGGCTGCTCGACCGCGATCCACGACCGGACGCCGTCATCGGCATCTACTCCGACTCCGGTCACAACATCCTCGCCGCCGCCCGGCACCACGGGCTTCGAGTGCCGCAGGATCTGCTGGTGGCGTGCATCAGCGAGGATCCGGATTACGCGACGACGACCCCACCCGTCACCACGCTCAGCCTCCGCCCGGACCGGGTGAGCGACGAAGCGGTCGACCTGCTGATCGCTCTCATCAACGCCCGCACCTGTGTGGACCGGCATCGGCTCGTGCAGCCGGTCCTGGCCCCTCGCCGGTCCACGCGAGGCCCCGTACGGCGAGGGAACAGCACACTCTGACCGCACGGGGCACGGACCGCATCGTCGGCGTCGGGTCAGTTCGTCACGCGGAAGGTGGCGTCGCCCCGCCCTGTCGCCGTGGTGATCGGGTCGAGACGGAGCTGGTACCCGTAGTGGCGGATGTACCGGTCGGGGTGGTTGTACGACTGGAACGACGACCAGTTTGCGTCGGCGAGCCCGGCGACCTGGCGGAACGTGGCGTCCGCGGCGAACTGACCGGTGCCGTCGTTGTAGGCCAGCTGGAAATCGTAGTTGGAGTGCCGCAGGAAGTATCCGGGGAAGTTCACCGACTCGAAGGAGACGGTGCCGGAGCCCGCCAGACCGGGACGCAGCCGGAACTGGGCGTCCGGGCCGGTGATGTTCTGGTCGATGCGCACGTCGAAGTCGGCGTGCCGCACGTACCGGTCCTGGAAGTTGTACGACTGGAGCCGCTTGATCGGGGTGTTCGCCCAGCGGGCCTGTACGCGGCTCTCCTCGGCGGCCGTCAGGTTCAGTATCGAGCCGTGGCGCTTCTTGGTGCCGCCCATGTTGTAGCTTCCCGACGCCGGGAGCCGGTAGGTGCCGGAGGCGGACGGGTTGGTCGTCGTGACCGGCATGTAACCGCGTCCCGAGGCGTACTGGTCGAGGTAGAGGGCCCACTCGTTGCGGTCTCTGAACTTCATCCACATCGGACCCTCGACCTGGGAGCCGGTCAGGCCGATGCCGGAGAGGTTGCCGAGGTTGGTCCAGGTGCCGAGGATCGAGTTGCTGCCTTCGAGGGTGATCTGGCCGTCACCGGAGGCCCGTACGTAGCGGTAGTCGCCGACACCGGCGGGGACCTCGACGATCTGGGTGTCGATGATGTTCTGGGTGCCCGGGCGGTCGATGTAGAGCTGCGGGGTGGTGATGGTGCGGAAGTCGCTGGTGCGGGCGTAGTAGATGCGGTGCTTCAGTACGCCATTGAGGGTGGAGTTCGTCGCCCAGTACAGGACGTAGTCGTTGGTGGCCGGGTTCCAGATCGCCTCCGGCGCCCAGGCGTTGCGGCCGTCGGGAATCGCTCCGGCGACGTTGAGCAGCCGCGGCGCCGACCAGGTGACCAGGTCCGTCGACTCCCACACCACGAGGTTGCGGCTGGCGTTGTTCACGGCGTCGTCCCATGACTGGCCGCAGCCGATGCACAAGTCGGTCGCGATGATCCAGTACTTGCTGCCGTCGGGAGAGCGGACCAGTGCGGGGTCGCGCACCCCACGCGTGCCCACCGTGGAACGCAGGGCCATCCCGCCGCCGTTGAGGTCGCTCCAGTTCAGGCCGTCCGCGCTGTGCGAGAAGTAGATCTGCTGACCGGTCGCCCCCTCCCCGATGAAGTGCGCCATCAGATAGCCCGGATCGGCGGCGCCAGCCCGCTGCGGTGTGGTCAGGGCTTGGCCTGTGAAGAGCAGGCACACGGCGAGCAATATCGCCGACAGCCGGGCGCGGAGCGCGGACATGTCCATCTCCTATCGTTCTGCGAATGCCACTATCGGGCGAAAAGGAGCGAAGCAGGGTCAACCGGGGGGTTCAGTCCCAGAGTTGGCGGGACAGGGCCGACTACCGCACGACGCGGAAGCGGGGATCGGATCCGCGCAACGGCATGCCTCTGGCCGGCACGGTTGGTCAATCCAAGAGCGGGTGAGAGCGGAAGTTGTTCGGTTGCTCGAACGACGTTCGCGATGTCGGACAGACGTTAAATGTGAGCAGCGGGATGCGTCAATACCTTCGACATCCGTAGTCCGTGGGACCTGAAAAGACTGGTCACGGGCGGCTGCGGGTGCGGGGTGACAAGGCGTACACCACTGGGGTGAACTCCATTGCCCTACGCGGATGTTGGACCCGGCAACGCTGAAATCCGCCGGCCCTCCGAAGAGGTCCGGCGGTCAGTCCTTCCGGCCGGGCTACTGCCCGTCGGCGGCGACATCCCAGTGCTCGATGATCTTTCCGTCGACCACTCGGAAGATGTCCGCGACGACGTAGTCGGAGCTGAAAACCCACACCAGGTCCCCGTCGGCGAGGGTGTTGCCGAACCGGCCGGCGATGACTAGGTCCAGGTGTCGCCGCGCTTGAGGAACAGCCGGACCTTGGACTTGCCCGCGCCGACCAGCTGGAGGCCACCGTTGGCGGCGTCCGAGACGTTGTCGACCGGGACCGTGCGCAGCGGCGCGAGGTACTCGGGCGCCCGCACGACGTTGCCCTGGGCGTCGTTGCAGGCCTCAAGCTGAGCATTGGACAGCCACCGGCCGTCCGGTGTCCTCGTCTTACAACGCCGCTGTTTGTCACCGATGTTCGGCAGGAAGACCGCGCCCCGCCCGCTGCGCCACGTCGTCTTGCCCGCGAAATCGGAACCACCGGAGACATCGACCGCACCGTCACGGTTCGCATCGGCACGAATGTCCGCCCGTATCCCCCGGCGTCGGCAGCACCGGCCGCCGTCCCGGTGCCGGAGACGGCCGCCATGACGATCGCCAGCGCTGTCACGGCCCTTGGCCTCACTCTGCTCATGCACCTACTCCTCGTAGTCCTGACCGGTACCTCCATCCCATCGCGGCGCCTTGAGGCGTTCTCTCCGCCGACCGGCGGGACAACCCCCGTCGACAGGGCGGGCTCCGACCATCGATAGTGGGACCCGCGCCACCAGACGGTTCACCGGGAACGACCCTGGCAAGCCGTCCGGATACGCCTGCCGCGGAACTCCGATGCGCCCCAGTGAGAAATCGACGGCAACCTTTTCGCTCTCTGCGGTCACTGAGCAGTGCACCATCGGCTCGATCTTCCGAACGGACAGGTATGCAGACAGCAAGGCAGGCCGCGCGCCAGCGCAGGCAAAGACGCAGACTTGTGCTGGGCACCACCTTGGCGGTGACCGCCGCGGGCGTTCTCGCCTACCTGGTCATGGGGTCGCTCCCCGACCGCGAGGCGGAGGCAGGGCATGCCGCGGCCACACCCGCCGCCACCACCAAGGTGAAAGCCACCACCACGACTGAGACGGGCACCCCGAGCGCGTCGGCGACGCCGACCGCGACCGGCACCCCGACGCCGAAGGCCGCTGCAACGACCCCTCCGGCACGCCCTTCGGCCAAAGCCACCCCGCGGCCCCCGCGAACGGCATCCACCCCGCCATCGTCGGCAGGGCGGATTCGTCCCAACACCACCTACACCGGAGTCGCCACCGCCTACGAGGCCGCCGACGGAGACGGCGCCTGCCTGTTCGGCCCGAGTCCCGACCTCATGATCGCGGCCATGAACACCACGGACTACGAGACGTCCAGGGCGTGCGGCGCGTACGTGCTCGTCCGCGCGGCCAACGGCAAGTCGATCACGGTACGGATCACCAACGAATGCCCCCTGCCCTGCGCACCCGGGCAACTCGACCTCAGCCAGCAGGCCTTCGCCAAACTCGCCGATCTCAAGGTCGGCCGGATACCGATCACCTGGCAACTGCTGAGTCCCAGCACGTCCGAGACGATCTCCATCAGGTACAAGACCGGGTCCAGCCCTTATTGGTGCGGCATCCAGGCGATCGGCCACCGCAACCCCGTCGCGCGCCTGGAGGTCCGGACCAGCGGCGGCTGGCGGCAGTTGCCCCGCACCGAATACAACTACTTCATCTCCGCCGACGGCGGCGGGTGCGGCAACTCCATCAGAGTCACGGACATCTACGGAGAACGACTGACCATCACCGGGATCGCGCTGCGGGCGAACGTCGTGCAACGGACCGGGGTTCAGTTCGCCCGGCACTGACCCCGCCGCGCACGCGTGCGTCTCTTTCACCGGAAGTCGGGGCGGCGACTGCCGGTTCAGTTGGCGGACACGGCGCTCAACCGGCCGCAGCAGGCAAGGCGCCCGGCAGGTCTCGGGGACAGGCCGGCCTTGGAGAGGCGCGGCCTAGAGGGGCGTCGTCGACGACGGCACGAAGGGTGCACCGTGTCCCGGCACGATCAGGGCCGGGCCGAGTGCCAGGACCTTCTCCCTGGCCGCCCGCAGTTGATCACGGTCGGGCGCGAAGGGATCGTCGGCCGGCCCCTCGGCGGTCCACCACAGATGGGTCAGGACCACCAGGCCCTCGTCCGCCGTCACCAAGGTGCTGACGTCCTCGGCGGTGTGGCCGGGCGTGGTCATGAGAGTGATCGACGAGGAAAGCCGGTATCCGTCGGCGTCCCGGTCCTCCCAGATGTCGTCGCGGTAGATGGCCATGTGGTCGTGGAAGCGGGCTTCGGGAAACAGGGCGGCGTTCAGCGTGTGGTCCGGGTGGTGGTGGCTGAAGATCACGTCGGTGACGTCCTCTGGGGCGAGTCCGTGGGGCGCCAGCGGGTCCAGGATGAGCCGGCGGTCGGCGACCATGCCGGGGTCGACTATCGCGACGGTCTCGCCGTCGACGAGCAGGGTGACGGTGCCGGCGACCCGCGTGTCGGCGTAGCCGGTGGTCAGGACGTGGAACGAGGCGGTCATGACGGGGCTCCTCTGGTGACGCCTTGAGTGATGGGTGTGGGGCCGTGCGAGCCGGTCACCGGGGAAGGAACGCCCGGAAGCCGGTGATCAGGGCGCGGAGACCGACGTCGAAGGCGAGTTCGGCGCGGCGGTGGTCGGTGGGGGTGTCGTCGAGTACGGCGGTGAGGTGCGGGGCGGTTTCACGGGTCACGTCGGAGACCATCACCGGCGGGGCCACGAGGTCGAGGGCGGAGCCGAGGATGAAGCTCTCCATTGCGGTGATCAAAGGCATGACCTGGCTCGCGGTGAAGCCGGCGGTCAGCAGGAGTTCGGCGACCTTCTCGTACATCGCGTGCATGAAGGGTTCGGCAAGCGGGGCGGTGGCGAGCAGGGGCACCGCACCAGGGTGCGCGGCGAAGGCCTTGCGGTAGGAGCGGGCCCATTCCTCCAGGGCCTGCTCCCAGGGCTGTGACGAGTCCCAGTCGTCGGGGCTGGTCTCCAGGGCCAGCTCTTCCCGCATGAGCGAGATGATCTCGCCCCGGCCGGACACATGGTGGTAGAGCGCGGACGGGGCGACGCCGAGCTCCCTGGCCAGGGCGGGAATGGTGAGGACGCCCTGCTCGTCGGCGAGTCTCAGCGCTGCCGCGCCGATGCGTCGGCGGTCCAGCAGAGGGGTGCGCGGCCTTGGCACTGGGGCTCCTCTTCGTATGTCTCCCCGTTCGGCAGGCGGCACGGTCGCCTGCACGAGGTCACCGGAACTTTACCGAACGACTTTCAGTAAAACTCTTCCCGGCTGTTCGAGTGACCCCTACATTACCGAAAACCGAATGACTTTCAGTTAAGTCGTCGTACGACGGGAGGGCGTCACCGCCATGCAGGCCGACATCGTGTTCACCGGAGGGACCGTCAGGACCGGGGCCGCCGAAAGCCCGGTGCTCGACGCACTCGCCGTCACGGGCGGCAGGATCAGTGCGCTCGGGCCGGAGGCGATCGCCGCCCGGGGCAGGGACACCACCGTCGTCGATCTACGAGGAGGCGCGCTGCTGCCCGCGTTCGGCGACGGACACGTGCACCCGGTGATGGGCGGTCTGGGCCTGCTCGGAGCACCCGTGCGCGAGTGCACCTCCGTGGAGGCGATCGTCGACGCCGTACGGCACTGGGCCGACGGGCACCCCGAGGCCGAGTGGATCACCGGCGACGGCTTCGACGCCTGGCTCGCCCCTAACGGTCGGTTCGACGCCCGCCGACTGGACGAGGCCGTCCCCGACCGGCCCGTGGTGCTGCGCACGATGGACCACCACACGGCGTGGGTGAACACCGAGGCGCTGCGCCGGGTCGGGTTCACCGCCGCCACACCCGACCCGGACGGCGGGGAGATCGTGCGCCGGGAAGGCTCCACCGAACCGCTGGGCACCCTTCGGGAGTTCGGTGCCGTGCTGCCCGTACTCGACCTCGTACCCCAGCCGGCCCACGACGCGCAGGTGGAGGCGCTGCGGCAGACCGCCGCCCGGTTCGCCGCCTCCGGGGTGACCTGGGTGCAGGACGCCTGGGTGGAACCGCACCACGCCGATGTCTGGATCACAGCGGCGACCAGCGGCTCAGGGCTTCCCGTCCGTGCCGACCTCGGCTTCTTCCTGGGGCCGGAGCACTGGCGCGAGAACATCCTCCGGCTCGCTGCCGAGCGTGAACGTGTGGAGGGTGCCGCCCCCGGGCTGCTCACCGCGCACACCGTGAAGTTCTTCGCCGACGGGGTCATCGAATCCGGCACGGCCACCCTCCTCAAGCCGTACAGCGACTGCCCGCACTCCCACGGCATCGCCAACTGGACACCGGCCGAACTGGCGAATGCCGTCACCGCGGTCGACGCCCTCGGCTTCCAGCCGCACATCCACGCGCTCGGCGACGGCGGCGTCCGCGTCGCCCTCGACGCCATCGAGGCCGCGACCCGCACCAACGGCCCCCACGACCGCCGCCCGGTCATCGCCCACGCCCAACTGATCGACCCCGCCGACCTCCCCCGCTTCGCCGAACTCGGGGTGATCGCCAATCTCCAGCCGCTGTGGGCCCAGCCCGACAGGCTGATGACCGAACTCATCCTGCCGAAGATCGGCCCGGAGCGCGGCGCGCGGCAGTACCAGATCGCCGCCCTGCTCGCCTCCGGCGCCCGCATCTCCTTCGGCAGCGACTGGCCGGTCACCGATCACGAGCCACTGCGGGGCATCGCCACCGCCGTGACCCGCCAGACGCCCGAGGGAATCCCCGACGGCGGCTGGCTCCCCCAGGAGCGGATCGACACCGCGACCGCCCTGGCCGCCTACTCCGCCGGATGCGCCTACCAGGCGTTCGAGGAGAAGAAGTGGGGCATCCTGCGCCCCGGTATGTGGGCCGACCTGGTGCATCTCGCCGCCGACCCGGTCGAGACCGCCCCGCGCGACCTGGCAGGCCTGCCCGTCCTGGGCACCTGGCTCGCCGGACGGCGCACGTACGGCTCCTGCGCCCCCTCCCCCGTTCCTGCCGCAGGACGGTACCGAAAGGCGCCGTCACGGCCGGACCGCGCACCAGGTCAGTAACCCACCCGTCGACCTCACGCATCACGCGGAGACCTCCATGACCGAGCCTCACACCTCCACCGCTCCCCAACAGCCTCCAACGGCCCCCGGGTCGGAGCCGACCGGACAACTGCAGCGGGGCGCGCTCGGCGTCACCGACATCGTCTTCTTCGTCGTGGCGGCCGCCGCCCCGCTCACTGTGATGGCCGGTATCGCTCCGCTCGCCATCCTCTTCGGCGGCATCGGCGCCCCGGTCGCCTACCTGACGGTCGGCGTCGTGCTGTGCCTGTTCGCGGTCGGTTTCACCGCCATGACGCCTCACATCCGCAACGCGGGCGCCTTCTACTCGTACATCGCCCGGGGCCTGGGCCGCCCTGCCGGGCTGGGAGCGGCGCTGCTGGCGGTGTTCTCCTACAACGCCCTGCAGATCGGCACCTATGGCGCCTTCGGCTTCTTCGCCGCCGGCACCGCGGACGACCTCCTGGGCGTCGACCTGCCCTGGCCGGTCTACGCCTTCGCCGCGATCGCCGTGGTGTGGTTCTTCGGCTTCCGGTCGATCCATGTGGGCGCCAAGGTCCTCGCCGTCCTGCTGATCGCGGAGACCGCCATCCTGGTGCTGCTGGCCGGCGCGATCCTCGTCAAGGGCGGTGCGGACGGCCTGAGCCTGGCCTCCTTCGCCCCCTCCAACGTCTTCACCTCGCAGATGAGCGCACCGCTGGGCCTCGCCATCGCCGCCTTCATCGGCTTCGAGGCCACCGTCCTCTACCGCGAGGAGGCCCGCGATCCCGACCGCACCGTGCCCCGCGCCACGTACGTGGCCGTCGGCTTCCTCGGCCTCTTCTACACGTTCATCGTCTGGGCCATCGTCCAGGCCTTCGGCGACGGCAAAGCCGTCGGGACCGCGGCGCAGAACCCCGCCGAGATGTTCTTCACCGCCATGACCCGCTACGTGGGCGGCTGGGCCACCGACCTCCAGCGCGTCCTGATCGTCAGCAGCCTCCTGGCCGCTCTGCTCGCCTTCCACAACGCCATCACCCGCTACGGCTACGCGCTGTCCGTCGAGGGCGCCGCCCCCGCCCGCCTGGGCCGCATCCACCCCCGGCACGGCTCACCCTGGATCTCCGGCATCGCGCAGACCGTGCTGGCGGCCGTCGTCACCGCCGTCTTCGCCGCGATCGGCGTGCACCCGTACACCGAGTTCCTGCTGTGGGTGAACACCCCCGGAGTGGTCGGCATCCTCGCGCTGCAGACGCTCGCTGCCTGCGCCGTGGTCGCCTTCTTCCGCCGCAATCCCGGTATCGGCGGGGCGGGACGCCTGCGCACGGTAGCCGCGCCCGCGACCGCCGCGCTCCTCCTGGCCGTGATCACGGGGCTGGTCTGCACCCGCCTCAATCTCTTCACCGGCGCCCCGCCCGCCGTCAACTGGACGCTCGTCGCGCTCACTCCGGTCGTCTTCGCGATCGGCGCGGTCCTCGCGATGCGGATCCGCCGCAAGCGGCCGGAAGT
Organism: Streptomyces vastus; assembly: GCF_039532825.1. Classification (NCBI taxonomy): domain Bacteria; kingdom Bacillati; phylum Actinomycetota; class Actinomycetes; order Kitasatosporales; family Streptomycetaceae; genus Streptomyces; species Streptomyces vastus. The sequence continues at coordinate 19,882 of NZ_BAAASJ010000118.1, read as the reverse complement.
CTACGCGAAGCTCGCCACCACCGACGTCGACTCCGTGTGACCGACGGGCAGGCCCCGTCGCGGGACGGCAGATCACCGCGACGGGGCCGCAGCCGCACGCCTACGTGCCCGCTCAGCCCTGTACGGCGGACGCCTGCGCCCTGTCCGCCGCGAGCAGCGTCGCGAACCGCGCCAATCGGGCTCCCTGGAAACGGGCGCAATCCAGCGTGACCTCGTCCGGGGCGTTGGAGGGGAATCCTGCGGGCCACGAAGTCCCGTAGGGGTTTCCACCGGCGGCGTAGACGATGTCGTCCGTGTAGCCGAGAGGGACGATGACCGCGCCCCAGTGGTAGAAGACGTTGTTCAGCGACAGGATCGTCGACTCCTGGCCGCCGTGCTGCTCGGCCGAGGAGACGAAGGTCGTCACCGGCTTGTCCGACAGCTTCCCCGCCTGCCAGAGACCTCCGGCGGTGTCGATGAACTGCTTCAGCTGCGCCGCCGGAGCGCCGTAACGCGTCGGTGTGCCGAAGGCGTATCCGTCGGCCCACTCCAGGTCGGCGAGTTCGACCACCTCGACGGTCGATTCGGTCTCCTGCCGATGCGCGGCCCAGTCCGGATTCGCGTCTATCGCCTCGGCGGGAGCGAGTTCGGCGACCCTGCGGAGCCGTACCTCGGCGCCCGCGGATTCAGCTCCTTCGGTCACTGCCTTCGCCAGCCGATGCACGGACCCCGTCGCGCTGTAGTAGACGACCAACACGTGTGCTGACACAGAAAACCCCTTCCGAGGGATGATGCTCGATCACGAATTAGGCGCCAGGCGCCGGTTCACTTGTCGGGTGCGTACGAGAGGACGGCGGTGACCGTCTTCTCCTCGGTGTTCGCTTCGATACCGGCCCAGCCGAGTTCCCGCCCCTGGCCGCTGAGCTTGGAACCGCCCCATGGCAGGCGGGGGTCGAGGGGCGCCCAGCCGTTGATCGCGACAGCACCGGCCTTCACGCGGCGAGCGACCGCGTGTGCCCTGCTGACGTCGGAGGTCCACAAGGTGGCGGCCAGCGCGTAATCGCTGTCGTTGGCGATCCCGATCGCATCGGATTCCGAGTCGAAGGGGATGACCGCACCCACGGGCCCGAAGATCTCCCGCCGGGCGATCGTCATGGTGTTGTCGACTTCGGCGAACAATGTCGGTTCAACGAAGAACCCTTTGCCGTCGGGCCGGCCGCCCCCTGCGATCAGGCGGGCGCCGTCGTCGATTCCTGCCGCGACGTACTGGGAAACACGCTCCAGCTGCCGTGCGTTGATCAACGCGCCCATCGTGGTGTCGTCGTCGAACGGGTCGCCGACCTTGATGTCGCGGGCACGAGCCACCAGACGTTCGACGAATTCGTCGTACACGGAACGAGCGACCAGGATGCGGCTGCCCGCAGCACACACCTCGCCCTGATTGGCGAAGATTCCGACCGCCACTCCCTGCGAGGCCTCGTCCAGATCGGCGTCCCCGAAGACGATCTGGGGGCTCTTGCCGCCGAGTTCGAGGGTCGTGCGCCGAAATCCCTTCGCGGCCGCGACGGCCACCTTGTATCCCGTCTCGGGGCTTCCGGTGAACGAGATCTTGTCCACCCCCGGGTGATCGATGAGCGCCTGGCCCGTCACGGCTCCGAGCCCCGGAAGCACACTGAACGCCCCGGCCGGGAACCCGGCTTCCTCAACCAGCGACGCGAGGAGAAGAGAGGTGAGGGGCGCGTCCTCCGGAGGCTTCAGGACGACGGCGCACCCCGCGGCGAGCGCGGGCGCGATCTTCCACGATCCGATCATGGTCGGTGAGTTCCAGGGCGTGATGGCCGCGACGACTCCGACCGGCTCGCGCACGGTGTAGCTGTGCGTGGGCCGGCCCATGTAGGGGGACGTCGGGACGGAGCGGCCCTCCAACTTGTCGGCCCAGCCGGCGAAGTACCGGAAGGCCCCGATCGCCTGGGGCAGGTCGATGGCCCGCGGCTCGAAGCCGGGCTTGCCGATGTCCAGCGACTCCAGCGTCGCGAATTCCTCGCTCCGGGCCTCGATGAGACCGGCCAGACGGTGGAGCAGGAGCGCCCTGGCGCTTCCGTCCGTTCTCCCCCACTCACCTTCGTCGAGAGCGGACCGGGCGTGGGATACGGCCTCGTCTACTTCCCGGGCCCCGGCGGCGGCCACGGTGGTGAGCCGTCGTTCGGTCACCGGGTCGATCACGTCGAAGGTGTCGATGCTCTGACCGCTGCCCCATCGTCCGGCGAAGTAGGGCTCCGTCGGAACCGTGCTGACCAGCTGTTCGGCTTCTGCGCGTGCTAGCATGGGTACGATTACCGTTCTATGTGGACGATATTCGAAACCATAAGGATGAGGGTGACCCCGGGTCAAGGGGTCGGAACCAGGGGGCCGTTCGGGCGGCCGTGACATGATGTCCGGCACAAAAGGGTGGGAGGCGAGAGAAGATCGTGGCGGCAACCGGCGGGGAAACGTCCCTGACTCTTGACCGTGGGCTGACGGTGTTGTCATTGCTCGCGAGGAACGCCGACGGTCTCACGGCGGCAGAGCTCGCCGAGCGGCTGAGCATCGCTCGGGCGGCCGTCTACCGTCTTCTGCGCACGCTGGAGGCGCACAGCCTCGTCGCCCGTATCGGCACGCGATACATCCTCGGGTTCGGCGTGGCCGAATTGGCCGGGCAACTCAAACCACGGCTGCAGGCCACCGTCCTGCCGATTCTGCGACGGCTCAGCGAACAGACCAACAGCACGGCGCTGCTGAGCGTCGCCGACAGCGACCAGGCCCTGATCCTGCTGACGGCGGAGCCGCCGAACTCCACCATGCACCTCGCCATGCGGGAAGGCGCCCGGCACGCCCTGACCATCGGCGCGGACGGCATCGCCATCCTCGCCGGCAGGCCGGAGAGCGACGAGGACACCGACGACGTCCGCGAGGCCCGTGGTCGCGGCTACGCCGTCAGCGTGGGCTCGATCCAGGAAGGTGCGATCGGCATCGCGGCCCCCATCCGGGTCTCGGACTGGTCGACAGCGAGCCTCGGAGTGGTGCAACTCGGCCTCAAGCTCGTCGACGACGAGGTTCCCCATCTGGTGACGGAGGCCGCCGGGACGGCCGCGACCCGGTTGGTCGGCGCGGCCGGCCCGGAAGCGGTCAGGCGATAGCGCCCCACGCCGGTGCGTCGCCCCGGCGGGACAGCCGGAAGCCCGCACGCGTCCGGTGTACGGGTGCGGGCCCGGCAAGGTCACTCGCCGTGCCGGTCACCCTGCTGTGGTGCGGAGTGACAGCTCTTCGCGCCATGCCCGGCCGGGGGCGGCACGTCCAGCGAGGGGTTGCGGTCGAAGAACCCGACCGGCTTCAACGCGAACCCGACGTAGTCGCACGGCATGATGGGCCAGTCCTCCGGCCGTGGCAGATGCGAGGTGCCGAAGGTGTGCCAGAGCACCACGTCCGTGTCGGCCAGATCGCGCTCCTGCTCGATCCACTGGCCGATCCCGTCGCCGGGGTGCTGGTTCGGGTAGTCGCCGGCCGCATGCAGTTCGTCCGGGCTGTACCGGGTCACCCACAGATGCGCCCGCGCGAACTCGGCGCGTCGTGCCAGATCGCTTTCGGGAGCGGCGAGCAGCGTCGGGCCGACGAAGGGGACCAGTTTGTAGGCGACGGGCTCGTCGAAGCGGTTGCGCACACCGGGATTGGTGATCTTCCAGGTGCGAGAGGTGAGCGGATCGCACATCCTGCGGCCGTCACGTTCGTTGGTGATCTCCGTGCGGCGGGCGACGATCGCGTTTCCGTACGGGTTGTCCGGCCCCATCGGGAGACCCACCGCGTCGACCTCCACGACCGTGTTGCGCGGCCCGTCGACTTCCATGTCCAGCCGCATGTTGAACAGGTGCTGGTGGTTCGGCGCGTCCAACTGGGGCGCCACGAGCGTTCCGTAGGCGGGTTTCTCGCCGGGAGCCACGGCCCGCGTCTGGACGATTCCGGTCAGCTTGGCCTCGAACTGGATCGTCCCGTCGAGGTAGAAGTACCAGAAGAAGCCGTACTCGTAGTTGCCGATCGTGTGGATCGACGACACGACGAGCCGCCGGGAACGCCTGACCTCCGCCTGCTCGACGTAGCGGAAGTCCCAGTGCTTCCAGAGGATTCCGTAGTCCTCCTCATGCAGACAGATGGCGTTGGTGATGGTGTGCGGGGTGCCCGACTCGTCGGAGAGCACGGAGTCGAGGTATCGGATCTCCCCGAGACAGTCGCATCCGAGACTGAGCGACCCCACGGTCTTCCCCAGGCTGTATTCGCCCGCGTCGAAGACGTTCCGGAAGTAGAAGTCGTCGCTGGTGTCGCCGTAGGGCACCACCATCTCGCTGATGCCGGCCCGGTGCACGATCGGGCGCCTACGTCCCCCGTCCTGGTAGGAGACATCGCTGATGACGAGGCCCTCCACCACGTCGATGTGGGCGTGCAGCCGCCATCGCTGCCACTCGATGACATTGCCGGACACCGTGAACGAGGGTCCTTCCGGCTGCGTGATCTCGATCGGGCGGAGGTCGTCGCGCAGCGGTCCCACGCTGCCCGGGTCGTAGTTCCCGCTCTCCGGCGGGAGCGGGAGCGGATCCCCCTCCGAGATGGCCGCCACCGAACGGGTGTCGCAGTCGATGACGAAGACGAGGTTCCCCACGGGCCTGGCGTAGCCGTTGTCCGCGGTGAAGTGCCGGATGTACGCGGTCGCGCGGATCACGCGTCGTCGCGCGTCCACACCCTCGATCGGCAGGGTGCCGGTCGACCAGGGGTCGAACTGCACCTGCGAGAGATCGTCGACTCCGTGCCGTGCCAGGGCCTCCACCGCGGCCGGGTCGTTCTTGACGATCTCGTCGAGCGCCATCAACTCGTCGATCATGATCGGCGGTTGCAGGCCCGGGAGGTGCTTGAAGGAGACCAGGCTGTCGTCGGTGAGATCGACCCGGGCCTCGAACATGGCGCTGGCCTCGGGGTCGTAGACGACGAGAAAGGCCACGCGGGGGATTGGGCTCGAGGGGTCGTACGCCCGCACCTGCTCCTTGTCCGGGAGGTCCAGCCGCACCAGGGGGAATTTGATCGCCCCCCGCTGAGGGTGACTGGCACGCACCACACCGACGGCCGTTTTTATTTCCTCGGCGGTCAGCGGATCGTACGGGTGTGCCGTGGTGGTGGTCACTGCCTTTCCTCCTGATGGCATGGGCGATGACGGGTGAGGTGGGTGGTGGTCCGGGTTGTCGTCAAAGTGGGGTCACTTCACTGGCGCCTTCCGCCGCCTGGTCCGTCACGGGTTCTCCCTGGCCGGAGGACCGGCCGAGCGCGAAGAGAGACCAGACCGCGCCCAGTGCCACCCACACGAGCAGAGCCCAGGGAACGGTGTCGAGAGGGCTGGCCGCCTGGTAGAACGAACCGAACACCGCCCCGGCCGCCACTGCTACACCGGTGCTTCCCGCGATGAGCAGTTTGGTGCGGCTGACATGGTTCCAGAGGCCCTTCACCCCCGCGGCACCGACGACGAGATACATGATCGCCATGCCTGTTCCGCCAAAGCCGGCCATCCAGCCGAACGCCGACGCCCATTGCGGCTGACCGGCCCCCTGGCCGAACATCCGGTCGCCCCCCACGCGCACGCCGACGATGGCGACACACGAAACAGCGCCCATCAGTACGGCGCCCCATACAGGAGTACGGAACCGGTGGTGCAGAACCGCCAGCTTCGACGGCAGCCGGCCACTGCGGGCCATCGAGAGCATGCCTCGAGTCGATGCAACGCCGACTCCGATTGCCACCGCGAGGATGTCGAGAATGATCAGGACCGCCAGGAAGTTTCCGAACGCGGCAGACCCGAACTCCCCACCGTACGAGAGCGTTTCCAGCGGGAAGACACTGTTCTTCCACGCCTCCGCGTCGAGGCCGAAACCCATGACCTGCGCGTAGGCCACCACCACGTAATAGACCCCGACGATGCCCAGCGACAGCATGACCGCCCGCGGCACATGGCGCTTGGGGTCCGAGGTCTCCTCAGCGAGATTGGCCGCCGACTCGAACCCGATGAACATGTTGATGCCGTACAGCACACCGAAGAGAAGATTCAGACTCCCCACGGCGAAGGGATTGAAGGGTTCGACGGACCAGCTTTCGCCGTTCTGGCCGCCGCGGAAGATGATGACCAGCGAGAAAGCAAGGACGACGACCATGGCGCTCAGGGCGAGGATGAGTTGCGCCCGGATCGAGACGTTAACGCCCACCACGAGAATCGTGAAGGCGACGGCGGCGTATCCCAGGGACAGCGGCCACCACGGCACGTCCACGGACATGGCGCTCTTGAGCCATGCCTGTGTGAGTCCGCCGAGGACGAGGAATGTCGCGGCTCCCAGAACCATCATGGCTCCGTAGTAGAGCCATCCGGTGATCACACCGATGCGCGGTCCGGCGGTGTCACTCACATATTCGTAGAGAGAGCCGCACAGATGGATGCGCTTCGCGTACTGGGCGATGATCCATCCCACGCCGCACATGCCGATGCCCGCGATGATGATCGCGACCGGCGTGGCGACGCCGGCACCGCGTCCCGTGGCCGACAGACCGACGATCAGGGGCAGTAGGGCCGCGACCGAGAAGACCGGTCCCATGAAGCCGAGTGATTGAGTGAGGACGCCGATCAGGGACAGGCGGCCTTGGGCCAGGGTGGTGCGATCAGGGCTTGTCATCCCGATCAGCCTCCAGTTGTCACCGCTGTGCGATATTCGTACATGGTGTACGTTTGTTGAGAGCACATGGTGTTGTGGCTCGTGGCGGGTGTCAAGGCCCGACGGACACAAATGCGGCCGCCCCCGCCGAAGCCCTTCGGCGGGAGCGGTGGTTGACCGGGGAAGAAGGCAGGATGGGCGGCTCTAAGCGGCCTTGGTGAAGTCCGGTGCGATATCGCGCCCCATAAGGGGCGCGGGGAACTGCGCGACCAGCCACGACGGCGCCGCAGACGACCGACGGCCCGTCACCGCCCCGCGGCGGAGCCGCAAATTGGCACAGCCGGCGGAGCGCTCAGCGCGGGCCCAGCAGGAACGCTCGGGCCGCTCCCGCGGCGGAGACCACTTCCGGTGTGGCCTCGTCGACGCGGTCCTGCCGGTGCGAGACGAACATGACGCAGGCGTCCAGTACGTCTCCGTCGCGGGCCAGCGGAGCGGCGACCGCGTGGGCTCCGGGCTCCACCGCGCCATGAGTGGTGACCCAACCCCGGCGGCGCGCCTCACGCACGGCGTCCGAGTCGCCGGCGGCGGGCGCCCGCCCGGCCCGGATCGCACACGGGGCGGCCCCGCGGTCCAACGGCTGGCGAGATCCCTTGCGGTAGGCGAGGTGGTAGTCGGCGTCCTGGGGAACCGCGGTCGCCACGGCGACGACACAGTCCGGTTCCGGGAAGAACAGGATCGCCGTACCGCCGTACCGGTCCGCGAGCTGTTGCAGCAGCGGCTGGATGAACTCGGCGAGGGTCGGCCGCGAACTACCCGCGAGCGTGTGCAGTTCTCCCCCGGGTACGTACGCGCCGTCCGCGCTCTTCGCCAGGAATCCCTCCGCGGCCAGCGTGCCCGCGAGACGGTGCACGACGGTCCGGTGCAGCCTCGTCCTGGAAGCGATCTCGGCGACCGTCAGGCCACGGGGCTGGTGAGCGACGGCCCGCAGGACGGCGAGGCCTCGGACGAGCGTCTGCGACGGTGGCTGACTGGGGCGCTTCGCCTTCTCCTCGCGCGCGCCCCCTGCTCCGTTCTCCGTGTCGTTCGCGGCCTCTGCCCCCACGCCGCCTACCACCTTCCGAGTTCCGCTCACGCGTTCAGCGTATGGCACGGGTTGGCCCCGGGGGTTGACGCCGGACTCTTCCCATGCTGATGCTGTGCACTATACGCACGGACGGTGCGCATAGTGCACGGAGGAACTTCCATGACCCACGCCACCACCGTCTGGCAAGCGAACCGATCCGGCGGCCTGATGGGGGCCGAGGCCTTGATCGAGACCTCGCTCGCCGCCGGGGTCGACGTCTGCTTCGCCAATCCGGGGACCACGGAGATGCCCCTCGTCGCCGCGTTGGACTCGGTTCCCGGCACCCGCGCGGTGCTCGGGCTCTTCGAGGGTGTCTGCACCGGAGCGGCCGACGGCTACGCCCGGATCGCCGGCCGGCCGGCGATGACGCTGCTGCATCTGGGCCCCGGTTTCGCCAACGGCATCGCGAACCTGCACAACGCACGGCGGGCCCACTCGCCGGTCTTCAACGTCATCGGAGACCACGCCAGTTGGCATCTCGCCTTTGACGCTCCCCTGACCTCGGACATCGTCTCCCTCGCGACCCCTGTCTCCGGCTGGGTCGGCACCGCCACTTCCGGCGCGGGCCTGGCCCAGCTCACCGCCCGCGCCGTCGCGGCCGCCACAGCCGCACCCGGCTGCGGGGCCACCCTCATCGCCCCGGCCGACTTCCAGCAGGAAGTGCTCAAGGCCCCCGTGGACGTCGAGTTGTCCCACCCCCGGAGCAGACCGGAAGTGGCGGCGGACGTCATCGACGCGATCGCCAAGCGGCTGCGTGCCGGCGAGCGGGCTGTCCTCGTGCTGGGCGGTGCGGCACTCGACGAGCGCGGTCAACGGGCGGCTGCCCGGATCGCCGCCGCCACCGGGGCGCTGCTGTACAGCGAGACCTTTCCGGCCGCCGCCGAGCGCGGCGGCGGCCTTCCCGACCTCGACCGGCTCCCGTATTTCCCGGAGAAGGCGATCGAGGCCCTCGCCGGGGCTCAACTGGTCGTGCTGGCCGGCGCGTTGGAGCCGGTGTCGTACTTCGGCTACGAAGGGGTTCCCAGCCTGCTGGCTCCCTACGGCACCGTGGAGGTACTGGGCACCCCGGAGGAGGACGCCGCACGCGCGCTCGAAGTCCTCGCGGCCGCACTCGGTGCTCCCGAACCGACCCCACAGCCGCCCCGACCGTACGACGAAGGACTCCCGGACGGAGCGCTCACGCCGCAGTCGGTCGGCCGGATCGTCTCGGCGATGCTGCCCGAACACGCCATCGTCTCGGTCGAGGGCGGCACCTGCGGCTACCCCTTCTTCACCGCGTCGTCGCGCGCCGCCCGCCACACCGCACTGACCAACACCGGCGGAGCCATCGGCCAGGGCCTGCCCGCCGCTGTCGGCGCCGCGATCGCCGCACCCGGCCGCAAGGTCGTCGCCCTGGAGTCCGACGGAAGCGCGCAGTACACCATCCAGTCGCTGTGGACGATGGCCCGGGAGCAACTGCCCGTCGTCACCCTCATCGCCTCCAACCGCGCCTACAACGTGCTGCGCACCGAGCTCGGCCGGCACGGACAGAGCCGTCCGGGCCCGGGCGCGACGGCGCTCACCAGCCTGGACGGCCCCGCCTTCGACTGGCCCGCGCTGGCCCGCGGCTACGGCGTGCCCGGCACACGGGTGGAGACGGGCGAGGAGCTTCGGCGCGAACTCGGCCGCGCGCTCGCCGCCGACGGTCCTCAGCTCATCGAGATGGCCCTGTGAGAGGAGCCACCATGCACAGCGCAGCAGCCCCGGTCACCGGCGCGGCGGAAGGGGTCACCGACGCGGCGGAAGCGGTCACCGACGCGGCGGAAGCGGTCACTCGCTTCCTGGCCGAACCACGGACCATGTTCATCGGCGGTCACTGGGTCGGGGCCCTGAGCGGCCGCTCGTATCCGAGCGTCGACCCCTCCACCGGTACCGTGCTCACGACCGTTCCCGACGGCGACGCCGCCGACATCAACCGGGCCGTCGCAGCGGCGCGCCGCGCCTTCGACGCCCCCGGCTGGCGGCGGATGAGCCCCATGGAGCGGGGCGCGCTGCTGAACCGTGTCGCCGACGTCATCGAGGCGCACGCCGAGGAACTGGCCCTGCTGGAGTCACACGACAACGGCAAGCCGGTCTCGGTGGCGCGGGCCGTGGACGTGGGCACCAGCGTGAAGCTGTTCCGCTACTTCGCGGGCTGGCCGAGCAAGCTGGAAGGCAGCACGATCCCCGTCTCGCCGCGCGGCGGGCTGCGGGTACTGAACTACACCACGCGGCAACCGCTGGGCGTGGCCGGTCTGATCGTGCCGTGGAACTTCCCCGTGTCGATGGCCTGTTGGAAGCTCGCGCCCGCACTGGCCACCGGCTGCACGGTCGTCCTCAAGCCGGCCGAGGAGACCCCGCTGTCCACGCTGCGGCTCGCCGAGCTGCTCCAGGAGGCAGGAGTGCCGGACGGCGTCGTCAACGTCGTCACCGGGCGCGGTGCCACGGCGGGCGCCGCCCTCGCCGCCCACGACGGAGTCGACAAGATCGCTTTCACCGGGTCCACCGAGACGGGCCGCGCCATCGTCCGTGCCGCCGCCGGGAACCTGAAGAAGGTCTCCCTCGAACTCGGCGGCAAGTCCCCGAACATCGTGCTTCCCGACGCCGATCCGCAGGCCGTCGCCGAGGCCGCCGCCCAGGCCGTCTTCTTCAACCAGGGCCAGGTCTGCACGGCCGGCTCCCGGCTGTACGTGCACCGCAAGATCTTCGACGAGGTGCTGGACGCCGTCGCGGAGCGCGCCCGCGGCATCGTCGTGGGGCCCGGCAGCGACCCGGCCACCGAGATGGGGCCGCTGGTCTCCGCGAGGCACCACGAGAGGGTCAGCGGATACATCGCCGCAGGCCGGGAGCAGGGCGCCCGGCTGGCGGCGGGCGGGGGGCGGCCCGACCTCGGCGCGCCGTACGACGGCGGCTACTTCGTCCAGCCGACGGTGTTCGTGGCGCCCGACGACAGCCTGAGCATCGTCCAGGAAGAGATCTTCGGTCCCGTGCTGGCGGCGATGCGATGGGACGACGTGGACGACCTGGTCGAGCGGGCCAATGACTCCCCCTTCGGACTCTCGGCCGGCATCTGGACCTCCGACCTGGGCCACGCCCACCGCATCGCGGACGAACTGCAGGCGGGCACGGTGTGGATCAACTGCTACAACCTCACGGATCCCGCTTCGCCCTTCGGCGGGTTCAAGCAGTCCGGCTGGGGCCGGGAGATGGGCCGGACCGTGCTCGACCTCTACACCGAGGTCAAGAGCGTCTGGGTCAACCTCAGCTGACATCCGAAGGCCCTTGTTGCCGAAACACCTTGTCGCTGAAGCCCCTTATTGCCAATCGCCTCTGTGGGAGACACGCATGGACCTGGAACTGGGCGGCAGGACCGCCGTCGTCACCGGCGGCAGTCTGGGCATCGGCAAAGCCACCGCCCGCGAACTCGCCGCCGAGGGTGCGACCGTCGTCATCACCGCCCGTCGGCTGCCCCTGCTGGAACGCACCGCCAAGGAACTCGAGGCCGAGACCGGCGGCCGGGTCGTTCCTTACGCCTCGGACACCGACGACACCGAGTCCGTACGCGCCATGGTGCGGCGCGCGGCCGACGACCTTGGGCGGATCGACATCCTCGTCAACGGCGCGGCCGCCCCTTCCGGGCTGGTGCGCAACTCGGTCGAGGAAGCCGACCCCGAACTGCTGCTGGCCGACATCAACACCAAGGTCGTCGGTTACTTCCGTTGCGCGCAGGCCGTCACCCCGCACATGAAGGCGGGTGGCTACGGCCGGATCATCAACATCGGCGGGCTGACCGGCCGTTCCAGCCACGCGCTCTCCGGCATGCGCAACCTCGCGATCGTCCACCTGACGAAGGCCCTCTCCGACCAGCTCGGCCCGTCAGGCATCACCGTCAACACCGTGCATCCCGGTGTGGTGGAGACCGAGCACATCCACGAGCTGTATGAGAAGGAGGCCGCCAAGCGCGGCATCACCGCGGCCGACGTCGAGGCGGACTTCGTCGCCCGTACACCGATCCGCCGGGTTCTGGAGGCGGACGAGATCGCCCAGGCCGTGTGCTTCCTCGCCTCCCCCAGGGCCGCCGCGATCACCGGTGAGTCCCTGGGCATCGACGGCGGTCTCACGCGCGGCATCTTCCTCTAGCTCCCTGCCGCCTCTCACCCACCCCCTTTTTGTTCCGCAGCTCCGAAAGGAAGCCCACGACATGGAAGGCACCATCCTGGTCGCCACCGCGGGCCAGGGCGTCCTGCGCTCCTCCGACGACGGCGCCACCTGGTCCCGTCTCGGACTCGGGCAGGCCCTGGAATTCGACGCCGTCGTCCGCTGCCTGGCCGTCCACCCCGAACAGCCCGACGTCGTCTTCGCCGGCGCCGACGCGGGTCTCGTCCAAAGCAGCGACGCAGGCGTCACCTGGCGCCGCGTCGACTCGCCCATGAACGACCGGACCATCTGGTCGCTGGCGATCGACCCCACCAACCCGGACACGATGCTCGTCGGAACCGGCGCTCCCTCCCGGGCAGCTGTGTTCCGCACCACCGATGGCGGGGGGACCTGGGAACAACTGCCACCTGAAATCCCGGAATTCTGCGCGGGCGTGAACCGTCCCAGGATCCTGACCTGCGTCGTCGACCGCTACGAACCCAAGAACATGTGGTTCGGCATCGAGGAAGGCGGTCTGTGGCGCAGCGGCGACCGGGGCGACACCTGGGAGCGGATCGACGGCACACCCGCCACCCTGCCCCACGGCGTCACCAACTCCGACATCCACTGTGTGCTCGTCCTCCAGGGCCCGCCGAAGACGATCGTCGTCGCCGTCGTCAACGCGCTCTTCGTCAGTCAGGACGACGGTGCGACCTGGACCCGTACCGACTCCCGCAAGACGTTCGGCATCTACTACACCCGGCTGGTCAAGCAGCTCCCCGGCACCGACGACCTGTTGCTCGGCATCGGCGACGGCACCCCCGGGACCACCACCAGGATCCTGCGCTCCGAGGACCTGGGGCGCACCTGGCAGGACACCGCCCTGGACACGCCCGCCAACTCGACCGTCTGGGCCTTCGGAACCCACGCCGCCGACCCGGAACTGGTCTTCGCAGGGACGAAGTACGGCCATCTCCTCCGCTCCACCGACGCCGGCCGCACCTGGCGCAAGGAGTGGCGCGAGTTCAGCGAGATCACCGACGTCACCTGGACTCCGGCAGTAGCACCCGCCACGGAAGGACACTGACAGTGGATCCCGACGAGCGCATACTCGACCCGAACGAGGAGCCCACGCCGATCCCCGCCGACCCGCAGGACGCTCCGAAGCCGCGGGTACGCCGCACCCATCTGTCGCTGTTCGTCCGCGACCCGGAGGCCTCGGCCAAGTGGTACGAGGACGTCCTCGGCATGGAGGTCACCGCACGCGGCCCGCAGTGGGTGTTCCTGTCCTTCGGGAAGAAGCACCACGACATCGCCCTGATCCGCGCCGAGGAAGAAGCCGCCGGCGGCGGCATCGGCCTGCAGCACTACGGGCTGGAGGTTGAGGGCGATCTCGACGAGTGGCGGCGGCTGTACGGGATGCTGCTGGCCAAGGGCGTACCCGTGGTCAAAACCACGGATCACAAGATCGGCTTCGGCCTCTACTTCACGGACCCGGACGGCAACCGCTTCGAGTTTTTCCACGAGACGGTCACCGACGACGAGGAGGGCAAGCGCGTCCTCGCTCTTTACGGCGCCCCCAGCGACCCGGTGGAGATCGAACCGCTCCGCGGTTAGTGCTGCCACCTCCGTCCCGCCCCGCCTCTTCACGGAGCCCCCATGCCCGCATCCCGTCGCCCTGATCACCCCGAGGAAACACCCGTGCCCCAGCCCAACTTCGCCGGCTACCACATCCGCAAGTGGTTCACCCAGACCGAGGACACCCTCGCCAACGAGACAGGGGCCCTCGCGGACGGCGAGCCCGTAAGCAAGATCGTCATTGCGGCCGCGATCCACAATCCCTACGCCGGACGGTTCAGCCAGGACCTCGGCGACATCGTCGCCGATTCGCCCAAGCTGGGTGAGGAGTTCGGCCGGCGGATCCAGGAGGCGGCCGGCGGCCGTGCCGTCCAGAGCTACGGGAAGGCGTGCCTGGTCGGCACGGCAGGCGAGTACGAACACGGCAACGCCTTCCTCACAGCGGTCTTCGCGGACCCGGTACGCGGGGCGGTCGGCGGCGGGAAGGCGTGGGTGCCCTCGACCGGAAAGCGGGGCGGGCCCGGTACCGTCCTCGACGTTCCGCTGGCCCACAAGGACGCTCTCTACGTCCGTTCGCACTACGACACCGTCACGGTGAGCTTCTCCGACACCCCGAACCCGGACGAGGTCGTGGTCGTGTTCGCGTTCGCCACGCGTGGCCGACTGCACGCCCGGCTGGGCGGCATCAGCGCCGACGAGGTGCAGGGCCAGGACGGGCTGCACTGAGATGGCCGCCGACACCACCGCAGTGGGGCAGGACCGCTTCGTCACGCTGGGCGGCCTGCGCACGCACTATGTCGAGTGGGGCGACGAGGACCGGCCCGCGATCGTCATGCTGCACGGCCTGCGCAGCTACGCCCGGACGTTCGAGCCGCTGGCGGAGCGGCTCGCCGGCCGCTACCGCGTCCTGGCCCCGGACGCTCGTGGGCGAGGTGACAGCGACTGGGATCCGCGAGGCGAGTACTACACGGAGTCCTACGTCGCCGATCTGGAGCAGTTCACCGACCGCCTCGGCCTGGACCGGTTCGTGCTGCTGGGTCATTCCATGGGCGGCACCACCACGTACGTCTACGCCGCGCGTCACCCCGAGCGGGTGGGCGCGGCGGTCGTCGAGGACATCGGGCCCGGCTCGTCGCTGTCCGGCGAGGGAGCCGAGCGCATCAAACGCGAAGTGGCGAACACCCCCCGCGACTTCCCCAGCCGGGAGGCGGCCCGCGCGTACTGGCGCGGCATCCGCCCGCACATCTCCGAGGACGCCCTCGAATCCAGGGTGCGGCACACCCTCGCTCCGGACGGGGAGGGACGGTGGCGCTGGAAGTTCGACCTGACGGGCATCGCGGCAGCCCGCCTCGACCCGGATCCGGCCCGGCAGGTGGACCTGTGGCCGTACGTCGAGACCCTTCGGTGCCCGACCCTGGTCATCCGGGGCGGGGAGTCGGACTTCCTCCCCGCCACCACCATCGCCGCGATGGCGCAACGCAACCCGCGCATCCAGACGGTGGAGATCCCCGGGGCAGGCCACTACGTGCACGACGACGCCCCGGATCTCTTCCATCACCACCTCACAAGATTCCTCAGGAGTTCGGAGGTTCTCCGATGACCGCACCCGTCGAACACCGCACCCAGGTCGCCGTCGTCGGTGCCGGGCCCGTCGGAGCGACGGTCGCGAACTACCTCGGCCTCTACGGTGTGCGCACCCTGCTGATCGACCGCAGTGAGGAAATCGTCGACTACCCGCGCGCGGTCGGCATGGACGACGAATGCCTGCGCAGTTTCCAGGGCATCGGACTCGCCGACGAGATGCTGGCCGACATGATCCAGAACGTTCCGCTGAGGATGTTCGCCGCGAACGGCTTCTGTCTCGCCGACATCCGGCCCGAAACCAAGGAGTACGGCTGGCCCCGGCGCAACATCTTCATGCAGCAACTCGCCGAGCGCACGCTGCGCGCCGGCCTCCAACGCTATCCCCACGTCCGGCCTCTGCTTGGGCACGAACTCATACGTGTGGAGCAGGACGGCACCGAAGCACGGCTCCACGTCACAGACCCCCACGGCGAACGCGTACTCGTCCACGCCGAGTACGTGGTCGCCGCCGACGGCGGCCGCAGCACCGTGCGCGAGCAACTCGGCATCCCGTTGAGCGGCGACACCCATCCCCGCAAGTGGGTGGTCATCGAGTGCGACAACGATCCGCTCGACGCCCCGTACACGGGACTGCACGCCGACCCGAAACGCCCGTACGTCTGCCTGGACCTGCCCTACAACTACCGCCGCTGGGAGTTCATGCTCTTCCCCGGCGAGGACGCCGAGGCCATGCTCCGGCCCGAGAAGGTACGCGAACTCCTCACCGGGCACGTGCCCGATCCCACGGCGCTCAACATCGTCCGAGCCCGCGTCTACACGCACCATTCGCGGGTCGCCGACCGCTTCGTGGACGGCCGGATCTGCCTCGTGGGCGACGCCGCCCACCTCATGCCCCCATGGGCAGGGCAGGGCATGAACACCGGCATACGGGACGCGACCAATGTCGCCTGGAAGCTGGCGGCGGTCGTCACCGGCCGCGCCCATCCGAGGATTCTCGCCACCTACGACACCGAGCGGCGCGAGCACGCCAGGACGATGGTGAAACTGTCGGACGCCCTCGGCCGGTTCCTTTCACCGACGAGCCCCACGGTGGCCCGCGCGCGCGACACCCTGTTGCGCGGACTCACGGTGGCACCGCCAGTGCGCGACTGGGTCATCCAGATGCGGTTCAAGCCCTTGCCCCGGTACAGCGAGGGCGTCATGCTGCACCGCCACGGGACCGCGCGGAAGAGGTCACCGGCGGGCCGGATGCTCATCCAGCCCAGGGTCGAGACCGCCGAAGGGCGGGTGCTGCCGCTCGACGAGACACTCGGCGAGTGGTTCGCCCTCATCGGCTACGGCACTGATCCGCTCGTACATCTGGATGCCGACTCCCGTGCCTTCTGGGACCGTATCGGCACTCGCTACATCACCGTCGTCGAATCCCGCTCCGGTCGGTCCCGTACCGAGCGGCTCACGTCGATGACCGACTCGGTGACGGTGGAGGACCTCGACGGCACGCTGCGGGACTGGTTCGGCCAGCACCAGGGCACCGTCGCCGTCGTCCGGCCCGATCGGTATCTCGCGGCCCTGACCGATCCCCGCGACCTGGCGACGGTGAGCGACGCCTTCGAACGAATGGTCGCGCCTTCGCGGTCCGCGGAGTTCAAGGATGCCTGGCGCTCGGTTCCCGCTGCGGAGGGAGAGGCGTCGTGATCATCGAGCAACGTGACTACCTCCTCAGGCCGGGCGCGGCGGCGCAGTATGTCCGGCTGTGGGAAGAGTACGGCCGCGAGCCCCAGGTACGGATCCTCGGCAACCTGCTCGGCTGCTGCACCACCGAGGTCGGTGAACTCAACACGGTGGTCTATTTCTGGGGTTTCGAGGGCCTGGAGGACCGTGCCAAGAGGCGTGCCGAATTGTTGAGCGACGACGACTTCACGGCCTTCCGAGGGCGCGTGCGCGAACTGCTCGTGCGCCAGACCAACCGCCTCCTCGTCCCCGCCACACCCCACATCCCCACCGCCCTGCACGAAGGAGTCCGAGGATGACCGCCGACACGGCCCCCTCGGAGGCCGCACAGGAGTACATCGACGCCATGGCCCGCGACCGCGGGTACGTCCTCGACTATCACAAGGTCATGGCGCAGCACGACTTCGATGTCCTGCAAGCGACGAACGGCCTGGTCGAGGCGGCCTATCTGAGGCCCCGTGCCCTGGATCGCCGCACCAAGGAGCTGTTGTTCATCCTCAGCCTCACCGTGATGAGGGCCGGCAAGGGACACATCCAGAGCCATATCCGGGTGGCCCTGGACCTCGGGGTCACGCCGCGGGAGATCCTGGAGGCGATCGAGATCGCCCTCCCGGAGGCGGGCATCGTCGCGTTCCAGGCAGGCCTGGAGGCCTGGCGGGAGACGGTCGGTGCCACCGGAATCGAGCCGAGGGCCGCCGTTCACGAGGGCGGTTCCGGCACGACGGAGTGAGCGGCACGGATGCGGTGATCATCCGTCAGGAGCTCCTGGTCACGAGGATCGGAGGACAAGGGCCGTAGGCGGCCCTCAAAGGGAGGCCGCCTACGGTGGTCGGTTGCGGGGCGTCGTTGGCCGCGGTCCGCGGTGGTTCAGCGAGTGTCGCGGGCAGCGCGGAGGATGAGGTCGGTTACCGCCGCCGGATGCGAGACCGTGACTGCGTGCGAGGCGCTGCCGACGGTGACGGTGTGGGCGTGGGCGCGCTCGGCTATCCACTGCTCGGCCTTGGGCGGGATGTTGTAGTCCTCGCCGGCGATCAGGGCGTAGGAGGGGATGTCCTGCCAAGCCGCCTCTGAGGCATTCTCCTCCAGGGCGAGAGTGGAGACCGGCCGCTGGGTGGCCGCCATGATCGCGGCGGTGGTGACGGGTACGTCGGCGGCGAACTGCTGGTGGAACCTGTCCTGCTGGATGGTCAGCTCTGTGCCGGTGCCACCGCCGGGAAGCGGGTAGGAGGCGGCGTTGCCACCCGATGCAGGTCCAGTTCGAACAACACCCGCATGCCGCAGTGCTCCAGGCACAGGCGCAGCATCGGCCGACCTTTGCTGATCCTCGGCCAGACCCGCACGTCCCCGATCCCCGTCGGCGCCAGCAGGCCGTCGTGAAGAAGGTCACGGCCGATCCGCCAGGTGACGGGAGGCCCACCCTCCGGGTGGAAGGTGACCGAGACGAAGACTGGCTTTTCGAGACGTACGACCTGGTCCCGCCCGGAGAGGAACTCACAGGTCTCGACTGGGACGGACTGGTGGCCAACCCGCTCGAGGACCACTGACCACCACGTCGATGGACCTTCGTTGCCCGCCTCGCACACCAGCGGAAACAACACGTGCGGGCCGAGGCTCAGCTCGACCCGCACACGTTGGGGATTGGTCTGTGTCCGAGGGGGGACTTGACGGCTGACGATACGCTCGTCGTCGCTCGGGGGCGGCTCTCTCTGCAATAGGCTCGACGGAGTGCCGCTGCCGTGCCTTCCCTTGAAGGGGACCGACGCACCACGGCTACGACGCCGTGGCCCAGTCCGTCTGGGACTGGGGGGGTGCGTCCACAACGGCTTCCTTCACCGAACCGGCCGTGAGCTTTGGACGCGGAGGTCCTGGAGGACCCCGAACTGTCCAAGCGATCTGGCTGTTGCTGAGGCACGCGCGGCCTATGCCCTTGATGGTTGTGAACGATCACGGAATCCTCGCCGATCCCATCACCCAATCAGCAGCCATACTGAGCCGGAGAGGTGCGAAGGGCCGCTCTGACGCTGTAAGCCGGGTCCGCAGCCAACTGCTCGCGCACTGCGGGATGGGACGTGTCGCCCTTCTGGTTCAATGCGCGTGCAAGCGCGCGACGAACGCGCACGTCGGGATCGGCGGCCAGGCGACGGCCCAGGTGTGCCGGCTCCCCGTGGTCGGCCCACAAAATTGCGGCAAGGCTACGGATTGCCCATCCTTGGCTGGCAAGGAAAGCAAGATCGTCCTTGACCGTGTCGCCAAGCCGCTGCAGAGCTCGGGTCGGCCAGTAATCAGCGTCTTCTCCCAGCAGCGAGTACACGATGCGTCTCACGTGATTACGTTGAGGCTCGTCTGCCGCGAGCGTGGCCGCCAGCATGACTGCTTGACCACGACTGTCGCGCGGTGTTCCATTCATGCGAAAGCCACCGAGTTTATGCGTGAACTGCTCGTTGAGTTTGTCGTGGTCCGAAGGCGTGGGGGACGTGGCCAGGCGTATCGCGGCCTCGAAGTATTCTCCCTGCTTGGACTGGTTGATATGAGGGCTGAGGTTGGCGGCGGCGATCAGATACTCGCCTCGGTCGCTTGAACTGAGGTGGGGTTCGTCGGCCCGTGCGAGGAGTTCAGCAACCGCCGAATCTATCGCGTCGGAAGGGAGATGACGGATCAGGAGCGAATCACCGATCGCGTTCGTCCCGACTGAGTAGACCCCCTCCGTGTGCTGGAGCGGTGTTGTAAGCCTTGTCAGCGCCTCGGTAGTAGCGGTGGCTTCGAGGTCTTTGGCATCTTCGAACGCCAGCGTCTCATTTGCCCAGTGGTTTCCTGCTCGTGCGAGGTTGGCGAGTGCGTCGTGGGCGTACGATCGATTCTTGTCGATCGCATCGAGGGTGGTGCTGTTGCGCGAACCGTGGGAGCGGCCGAGCAGAGTCACTAGTACTACAGCCGGTGGTTTCACGGTGAGTGAGCTTGTGCGGCTCGGGTGCGGTAGTGGCTGGCTCGGGCCCGGATCTGGTGGCGGGTGCGCCAGCGG
>NZ_BAAASJ010000117.1:0-881 GCF_039532825.1 Streptomyces vastus | reverse complement strand
GTAGCATCTCCCCCCTCATCACCCGGCTCAACGAGATCCGGCGGCACAGCCCGGCCCTGCGCCAGCTGCGGGATCTCCACTTCCACCAGGCGGACCAGGACGCGATCATCGCGTACTCGAAACGCAGTGGCTCGAACACGGTCCTGGTGATCGTCAACCTCGACCCTCATCACACCCAGGAGGCCACGGTCTCGTTGGACATGCCGCGACTGGGCCTGGACTGGCACGAGACCGTGCCGGTGCGCGACGAGCTCACCGGCGTCACCTACCACTGGGGCAGGGCCAACTACGTGCGCCTCGAGCCCGGCAGGCAGCCGGCGCACGTCTTCAAGGTCCTGCGACCGTCCTCACCGATCGGAGGGTCACCCACATCATGATCGTCAACGAGCCCGTTCAGGACACCTTCGAAGACACCCCCGCCAAGGACCGCGATCCGGAGTGGTTCAAACGCGCGGTGTTCTACGAAGTCCTCGTCCGCTCCTTCCAGGACAGCAACGGCGACGGCATCGGCGACCTCAAAGGCATCACCGCCAAGCTGGATTATCTGCAGTGGCTCGGCGTCGACTGCCTGTGGCTGCCGCCCTTCTTCAAATCACCCCTGCGCGACGGCGGCTACGACGTCTCCGACTACACGGCGGTGCTGCCGGAGTTCGGGGACCTGGCGGACTTCGTCGCGTTCGTGGACGCTGCGCACCAGCACGGCATGCGCGTGATCATCGACTTCGTCATGAACCACACCAGCGACCAGCACCCCTGGTTCCAGGAATCCCGCCGGGATCCAGACGGCCCGTACGGCGACTACTACGTGTGGGCGGACGACGACAAGCAGTACCAGGACGCCCGGATCATCTTCGTCGACACCGAGGCCTCCAACTGGACCT
>NZ_BAAASJ010000116.1:8185-8649 GCF_039532825.1 Streptomyces vastus | reverse complement strand
ACGTCGTGTAGCCGGTCCAAGAGCCGTAGTCGGTGGCGTCGTACGCCCGCACCCGGTAGCGCAGGTGCTTGCCCGCCGGCAGCGCGCTGGCAGAGGGCACGGTCAGTTTCGCCGTCGAGCCGGAGGACACCGCGGAGCTGGTGCCGGTGTAGGTGTAGGTGGTGTCCGCGTACGCCGGATCGGGGGTGATCTCGAACTGGGCCTTGGTGTTCGAGCCGTCCGGGTCGGTCACCTTCGCGGACAGCGTCGGAGTCAGCGAGGTCACGTACCGCCTGCCGTTGTACGCGTTCACCTGCGACGGCGAGATCGCCAACGAACTCGGCTTCGCCGGGTACGAGTTGTAGGTCACGGTCAGGTGCGGCTCGGTCGAGCCGTCGCCGGAGACGTAGTTCGCCGACCGGAAGCGCCGCCAGGTGTAGGAGTCGGTCTCGGACGCGCCCGCGATCCGCAGACCGTAGTTGGAC
>NZ_BAAASJ010000116.1:0-8175 GCF_039532825.1 Streptomyces vastus | reverse complement strand
AGCCGTCCGCCCACGCCTGCACGATGGCGTCGATGTCGAAGTTCATCGTGCCGGCCGGGCAGTCGGTGCTCGAATAGCCCTTGGCCGCGGTGTTCGTCACTGCGCCCGTGGTCGTGGTGGAGGGCTGGGCGGACCAGGTGATGTCCGACGAGGACCACGACGAGGTGATCCGCCGCACCTGCGTGCCCGCCCCGGTGGTCTGGCAGGTCGAGGAGTAGTACGAGTACAGCGCCAGGTTCGTGTCGGTAATGTGCTTGCCCTTGAACGCTGACACATCGAACTTCAGATACGAGCGTGCCTTCGTGGTGCCCGCGTCGTACGTGCCCGACTTCAGCTCGGTCGACGAGACCTGCGAGTCGGTGTAGTTGGTGGCCACCCAAGTGTCCGTGGTGACCGCCAGGGTCGAGGTCGGGTCCACGGTCACCGGATAGGTCAGATCCTGCGTGAAGTAGTCGGCGTCCGGGGTCAGCACGAGCGTCTGGCTGCCGTCGGCGGCGGTTTCGACCTTCGTCGCCACCTTCGCCTGATGCTCGGACTCGCCAGAAGCGTCGCCCTTGGAGGAGTCCCACATCATCGGCGCCGGCGCCTCGGCCACCAGCTTGCCGTCGGAGTCCTTGAGAAGCAGATGGCCCGAGTCGGCCACAGACAGTTCAACTCCCTCCAGATTCAAGGGAATGCGGTACTCCAGGGCCTCCTCCGGAGCGGTGTCCAGGAGCACGTTCTGGCTGAAACCCTGGGCCAGAGCCGTCACCGTCAGCGTCTGGTCGCCCCCCAGGTCGTACGAGGCGGTGTCGCCCTTCACCGACGGGGCCGGCAGCTTCGACTCCCAGCCCATGCCGAAGGACTTGTCCCCCTTGGCCACCGACGCCAGCGCCGTGTCCCCGCCGTCCGACACCTGAATGTCGGCGGCCGCCACCTCCGGCTCCAGCACCGAGCCGCTGTCCGACAACGTGGTGTCGATGTCGCGCCAGCTGCCGTCCACCTGCTGCCGGACCGGCCCGGCATACGTGGACGTCTGCAGCTCACCGCTCGGCAGAGCGTACGTCGTTGACGTCTCCGTGCGCTCCGACGTCACCTCGATCTTCCGGTCCTGCAGGCGGGCCATCAAAAGTGCGGCCGCCACCGAATCCGCCGACGAAGCGGCCGACTTCGCATCCGAGGCCGCCGTCACCTCCGTGATTCCCGAGTCCGCAGCGAACACCGCCCCGGACCCCAGCGACACCAGCGCCGTCTCGGCCGCGAGCACCACGGCAACCGCCAACGCCGTGCGTCTCAGCACGGCGCCCGAGGGTCTTGCCCGCCCCCCTGAGCCCGGGCCCCATCTCCCCTTGAGCCTCATCACAACTCCTGTGATCACTCGGCGGCACACCGTGAGCCGCCAAGGGGAGATCCAAGAGCAAATTTCTACGAAAGAAATCTTGTAGCTAGATCACAATATTTACAAACCATCTCCACATCCCCTTAAGGGGGTTGACACGACAGACCGGAAGGCATCCTCGCGGTCCCCGCGGGGAGGGAGATCGCGTTGACACTCTCGTACAAAATGCCTGATACGACGTCAGCCGTGGCGCGTCCGCGTTCGACGCCAGGCGCACCTCTTGGCTCCGCTGGGATCACGATTGTGATGCAGTCGTTAAACATCGAACGTCCCACGGACTCCGCGTTGATGGTGCCGTCGATCCCCTTGTGCATTCTCCGGCCAGGGCGAGCGTGGCCGTCGATGGGTTCATCTGACTGGCTGACGTCTGTTCGGCGTGCCTGGCCTCGAATTCATCCAACCGTGCAGGCCGGTACAGCGACTCGGCCCGCTGCATGGACATGCGGGTGGGCGAGAGACAGGTGGCCGGTCGCGGAGTCCCGCTAGGCTCGCTGCGCCCGGTCACACCCGATGCGCCGCATGGCGGCCTGGTAGCTCTCCAGTACCAATGCGATCCGGGGCCACCATCCAGGCCCTGGATATACAGGAGGCGCACTTCGCGCTGCCGTGGTCCTTCGAGCGCGTTCTGATGAGCCGAGGCTCCCTCACCAAACAGCAGGACTGGAACGACACCGGCCTTGCGCTGGCCTTTCTCGACGACTTGCTCGCCTGGCATCTGAAGCGTTGGGCGGAGTGCTGGCCGACCGTGCGCGCGGCCCTCAAAACACCTGGCCGGGTACCGGATCTGCGCGATCACGACGCCCTGGGCAGCTTCTGTGACCTCGTCGAAGAGGTCACAGGACCCAACGACCACGTCGCCCTGCTGCGCACTCTCATCCGGGAAGAGGATGAGCAGGCTATTGGCATGACGTGACAGACAGCATCTGCCCCACGCTGAGCGCTAGGGGCAGTGCTCGGGTCCGGTCACGGGCTGGTGCGGCCCAGCCCCTCCTTACCCCACGCCACCAGGGACGAGTGCACGTATCCGATGACACCGGTGCGCTTGATCGTGACCTTGACCCACGTCCCGTCGCCCTCGGCCCAGCCATGCGCCGTGCAGGTGTTGCCCTTGTACGCGGTGCCAAGCGCCGCAGCGTTCTTGCGGGGCTTGGCACGCACCGTCGCCGCGGAAGCGGTAATGCGGCAGAAGTCCTTCTTGGCGGCCACCGATCCGGCAGGCACCTGCACCGGTGCGGCGGCAGCCGCGGGAGCCGGTAGCGCGAACAGCGGGGCGGCGAACAGGCTCACGGCGAACAGCGAGACGTAACGGCGGGACAACAGGGGCTCCTTGTCTGCGGGTTCAGCGCGTCGGGGCTGAGAATGCCGCGCGAGCCTTGCTCCAATCACCACGCTTTGGTCCATTTAGGGGAATGTTCCACCGATTCAGGCGATCTCGCGCTGCTTCGTGCGTGCGCTCCTCGTTGTAGGAAACGGCCCCGGCTGGGCGTGTCCCGGCCCGCCGTGTGCACACCGCGGTGCGGAACGCCGCGTCGCGTGTCGCTTCGCCCCGAGGAGGAGGACATGACCCCATCTCGTATCCGACGCCGCCTGCGTCCAACCGCCGCCTTGCTACTCGGACTGGTCGCAGTGTGCGGAAGTCTCGCCCCGATCGCCTCAGCCGGGCCCCTGCCTCACGGCCGGGCCGAACCGACGCACTGCAAGATTCGGATCACAGGCAAGAAGGTCGCCGTACGTATGCCGGAGGGCGGCGCCAAGGTCGCCCGGCCCGACTCTCCCGTCGTCCGCTACGTCCACCGCGGCGATGTGATCACGAACAGGTTCTGTGTCGTCGCCCTGGGACGCACCAACGGCGGGCCGCTTTACCGCAAGTGCGGCAGGGACGGCTACAACTGGTACATCGTTGCCGGCGGGCAGGTCCCGGTGACCTGCGCGCAGCGCGTCAGGTAGGCGGCGTCGGCCGCCCGGCAACACGCCGCACAACGGCCCCGCGCAGCAGTTGCCGTCTGGCCGACGGTGCCGAGCGCCCCGGTGTTCTCCCGAAACGTGGCGCGGCCCGTTGCGGCCCTGCCCCCCTCACCCCTCCCTGGGTGATCACCTTCCGGGCGCCGAACTGCCCACATCACACTTCCTCCTGGACGAACCATGAAGCACATGATGACCGCCGCAGCGGCGTTCCTTTTTCTGGCCTGCACGACCGTTCCCGCACACGCGGACGCGAGGGTCACGGAAGGCAAGGTGGGGCTGAGCGTCAAGGGTAAGGGCCTGTCCGTGAAGCGGGCGGGCGGCTGGATGGAGGGCCACGGCACCGGTGTCCGGGCCCGCCTGTACACGGTCTACAAGGGCCAGCGGACCGACATCACCCGATGGAAGGACGCGACTCCGGTCACTGCGGGAATGACGAAGTTCTCCAACGTCGGCTGGAACCTGAAGGGCCGAAGCTTCTGGGACGGCACCTGGCTGTGCGTCCAGTTCAACAAAGCGGATGGTGCGCCCTGCGCCAAGATCCACCGCTGAGGTTGCTCAGCGGTCCGCCGGGGACTGCCTGCCGCTCAGTCACGTGCCGCGGGGGCCGCTCGCTGGTTCGCTCCGGGCGCCGGGGCGGTGTCCTGGTAGATGCCAAGGAGCCGGATCAGGGCGGTGTCGGTCACCTCGCATCGCTCGAGCAGGAGCTCCAGCTCGGCAGCCGTAGAGCTGATCTCCTGGCTCAAGTCGTCGGCTCCTTCGCTTCCTGTGGCCAGCCGGCCGCGCAGCGCCCGCAGCTCGCGGCCGGCCTGCTGCGCCTGTGCGTACGCGGCGTCCAGGTCGGTGGCGGTCTGGCACAGGACGCGGGCCAGGCGGTGGAGGGGGTCACCGGGAGGGTGCCGGGCGGTCAGCATGGTCACGGGGGCGTCGCTGCCGAGCTGCTCGGCGAGCAGGCGGGTGCCCGGCCCCGGTGTGTTCGGGGGTGTCATGGCGGGGTGACCTCGTGCAGCGTGCCCAGGGCGCGGGCCAGGCGAAGGGCGAGGCTGCGGCCCTGGTCGGGGCCGTCGGCGTAGCCGCGGCAGATGGCCGGGGAGTTGGTTCCCAGCGTGCTGTGGCAGGTGATGTGTCCCTCGCGTGCCCGCGCCTCGGCCACCATGGCGGTGACCCGGCCCTCCTGCAGGTGCATCGGGTTGCCGGGGCGAAAGATGCAGGTCGTGCACATCTCAGCGCAAACTCGCACTGTGCCGGTCAGCGGGTCGGCGACATCGGCGTACGGGCCGTTGTTCTCGGGCTCGACGCCGTCGTCGTGGGCGAGGTTCCGCCGCGGCGGCTCACCGTGGCGGTGCACGGTGCGCCGGTTCATCGCCGTCCTCCGCAGCCCGCGTGTCCGCAACCGCCGCAGAAGCCGCCGCTGTTGCACGAGCACGGGCAGCGCCCCTGCGTGCAGCGTCGGGCGGTCGGCTGGCCGACCGGGGCGAGGACGCGGGCGGTGGTGGGCGGCGGGGTGTCGTCGGGGTCGGGGTCGGGGGCGGTGCGTCGGATGGCCTCCGTGAGCAGGCCGGTGCGGGCCGACCGTGGCAAGCGGTCGAGCGCCTGCAGGCAGTGCTCCAGGTTCGGGTCGCCCGGCCTGGTGGGGGTGCGGGTGCAGGCCAGCAGTTGTGCGGCGGATTCCGCTACCACCCGGGCGAGGGCGGGCGGGTCCAGGCTGGCGCGGTCCTCGTCCGGCAGGTGGTCTGCTGCGCGGGCCAACAGCGCGGCGAGGGACGGAACTTCATCGTCTCCGGCGGCGGCGAGGAGGGCACGGGCGTGGCCGAGGAGGTGGTGCACGAGCAGGGGACATGGTGGCTGGCCGGTATCGGTCATGGTGGAAGTCCTTCCGGAGGGGCGGGCCGGTGCGGTGCCCCGGCCCGACGTGGGGGTTGCGGGTGGGTGAGGGCGGGCGGGGGCCCGGTCGCGGGGCCCCCGCGTGGTCAACTGCGCCCGGTCACGCCCGGGTACGCCGCATGGCGGCCTGGTAGCTCTCCAGGGCCAGGGTGAGTTGGTTCATCTGCTGGGCGAAGCGGGCAGCGTGCAGGTCGGTGGTGTGGCCGGTGCTGGTGAGCAGGCCGGTGACCGGGACGAAGGCCGGGTCCAGGAGGGGGTTGAGGGTGTCGTCGAGGCGGTCGCGTACGTGGGCGGCGTGGCGGCGCAGTTTGCCGTGGAGCCGGTCGGCTTCGCGGGCGGTGTTGCAGACCAGATCGGCCAGCTCGCCCAGCGCGGTGCCGCGTTCCTGGCGGTGGCGGCCGAGGAGTCGGTAGCCGTCCTCGCCGAGGGCCGTACGCAGGGCCTCGTCTCCTGGCGCGCGTCGGAGGTCGGCGTGTGAACTCGACGGTGCGGAGGGGGCGTTGGCCCGGGCTGCGGTGCCACGGATACGGCTGATGCGGTCGGTCATAGTGGGCGGGGTCCTTTCCGTGGAGCGGATGGTGGTGGGTCAGAGGGTTTCGCCGTAGGAGCAGGTGCAGGTGTGGCCTTCGTCGCGGGTGAAGGTGTCCGGCAGCGTGTCGGCCCGCAGGAGCTCCTCGGCCCTGAGCGGCGGGTGGGCCAGGTGGGTGCCGAGGTCGGCCAGGTGCCGGATCTCGGCGAGGGGCACGGTTCCGCCGCACTGGGGGCAGGGGCCGAGGAGTTCGAAGGGTTCGTCGTCGTAGAGCGGGGAGCGGGCGAGGAAGGTGTACGTCTCGCCGGTGTCGGGGCAGGTGGCGGTGGCGATGATGGGCTCGCCGGGGGTGGTGCGGCGGCGCAGCCAGTCCGGGGTGGTGGTGATCTGGTCCAGCCCGAGGCCGAGGGCGGCGGCCAGGCGGACGGCGGTGCGGGCGTGTTCCTCGGCCCGGTAGGGGCCGTGCAGGCTGATGACGTTGTGGTGGCGGATGAATGCGGCGGCGGCGTGGGCGCGTTCGGCGAGAGATGCCATGGCGAGCGGACTCCTTCGGTACGGAGGTTGGTGGTTGGTTGGGGTGGCCGCCCCGGGCGGTGCCGGGGCGGCACGGCGGTCAGGGCTGGATGGTGGCCAGGGCGGTGGTGGCGGCCTTGCCGATGGCGGCGGCGGCCTGGGCCGGGTCGGCGAGGTGGAGCAGGGTGGCGCCGGGCAGGGGGTGGGGGTCGGGGTCGAAGGCGAGCCACAGCACCGCACACCCCGCCTGCCGTAGGGCGGCGATGCGTCCGGCGGCGTGGAGGGCTTCGTCGGGGTGGTAGTAGCCGTCGGAGGCGATCACCAGCAGGCGGCCGGTGCCCGGCCGGGTGAGGTCGACTCCGGCTGTCAGGGCGTCGATGGTCTCGGCGAGGCTGTGGCCCATGCCGCTGGCGTCGAACTCGGTCACCCGGGTGGGGGCGCGGCCGGGCGCGGTGATCGCGGTGAGTGAGCGGTCGTAGGCGATGGTGGCGCTGCGCGAGTCGGGGTCGGTGAGGGCGGCGGCCTTGGCGAGGATCCAGGCGGCCGAGGCGATCGGCTCTGCGGCCAGGCTCATGGAGCCGGAGACGTCCACCGCGATGCCCACCCGCAGCGGCGGGGTGGGGCTGGGCCGGTGCACGGTGCGGGTCCAGGGGGTGGCGGTCGGGGTGGCGCCTGCGGCCTTCTGGGCTTCCCGGGCGAGGGCCTGGCGCATGTTCAGGCGTCCGGGCGGGGCCATCGAGGGGGTGACGGTGGTGGTGCGTTCCCGGTAGGCGGCTGCCCGCAGCGCCCTGGCCAGCTGCCCGGCTGCCGCCTTCTCCGCTGCTCTGGGGGGCCGGGTTCCGGTGACCGGGGAGCGGCCGCGCTGGCCTTTGACGGGTTTGCCGGGGGTGTGGGGGCGGCCGCCGGGTGCAAAAACCTTCTCGGCGATCGATGCGGCCTGCCGTGCGTGGGCGGCCTGGGCTGTCTTGGCCTGCCTGCGGGCGGTGCGGGCGGCCTCGACGCGTGCCTGGGCGGCCTCGTTTGCGGCCACCGCGCCGATGACCTTGCCGATCGCCTCGGCCAGTTCGCCCCTGCGGCCGGTGGGGTCGGGGGCCGGTTCGGGGCCTGTGGGGTCGGCTCCGAGCGCCTGGCACCAGGCCTCGGCGTGCGCCAGCATGCCCTGCGCGTCCTCGTCGGCGGTGGCGTGGGCGGCCGTCCAGATCTGGGCGAGGGTCGCCAGCAGGTCCTTGCCGAGGATGGGGGTGACGGTGTTCTCCAGTACTTCGGTCTCGTCCTCGTCGAGGATTCCGGCGTCCCGGCGGGCCAGGATCAGCCCGGCCGCCGCTGCGGCCTGCCACCGGTCGGTGGGGGTCTGGCTGGTGACGTCGCCCAGGACCAGGGTGTGTACGGCTGCTCGCAGGAAGCGGCGGTCTGCGGGGCGGCGGGCGAGGTGGGCGCCTTCGGCGCGGGATTCCTCCAGCAGCTGGGCTGCCGTGTCGAGGGCGGTGCCGCGTAGTGGGGGCGGGGTGTTCCAGCGGCTGTGCGCGGCGTGGGCGGCCTCGTGGGTGAAGGCGCCCCAGGCGACCGGGTAGCGCTCCTCGTCGCCGGAGCGGGTCGGGTCGATGGTGACCGGGTGCAGTGGGGCGAAGAGCGCTCGGTCGATCTCCAGGGCGGCCTGGGCCGGGAAGAAGGCGGCGGGGGCTCCGGAGCGGGTGTGTTCTTCGCAGGTGACGAGCACGTCCTCGCGTCCGGCGAGTTCGGGGAGGCGCTCGGTCAGGGCGGCGGCGATGCGCAGCCACTGTCCGGCCTGCAGGTGCGGGCGGGGCTCTACGGTGGGGCCGCCGTCGTCCTCCCAGCGGGCCAGGTCGCGTTCGGCTTCGGTCAGGACGGGCGGGGTGGGCATCACGTGCGGGTGTGCGGGCATGGCGGG